>QHSB01000173.1 GCA_003220335.1 Candidatus Rokuibacteriota bacterium | reverse complement strand
CGTCGGTATGCGCGCAACCGACGCCAAAGATTTGCGCAAAAATCCGTTGATCGTCTTCACCCGTACCGGGCGCGGCTATGTCCCTCGCCGTGTGCGTGCCGACGGGCCTCCGAGCGTCGCGCATCGCTCGTCTCCGGCATCGCGATCCAGAGACACCCCGCGGCGATCGAGGCCACGGCGGACAGCGCCAGGAAGGCCGCGTCGTAACCGACATGCTGGACGATGAGTCCGCTGACAACGTGGCTGAGCGAAGCCCCGAGGCTGGTCGCCGTGCCGATGGCGCCGTTGGTGAGGTTGAATCGCCCCGTCCCCCGAGTGAGATCGGCGACCACCAGGACCGAGGCGACTCCGAAGATGCCGGCACCAACGCCGTCGAGAACCTGAACGGCGATCAGCGCGATGGGATCCGCGGTCAGTGTGTACAGCACGCCGCGAATCGGCAGCACGCTGAACCCGATCATGAGGACCCACTTCCGGCCGTAGGCCGCGCAGGCGCGTCCGGCCCATGCCGCCACCGGCACCATGACGAGCTGCGCGGTGATGATGCACGCCGACATGTAGAGAGGCGCGCGATGGTCCTTCCCCAGCGACAGGACTTGTCCGAGCAGGGGCAGCATCGCGGCATTCGCGAAGTGAAATAGGACCGCACAGAGTCCGAAGATCCCGATGCGGCGATCCATCAGCAGCGCGCGCACGCTCGAGACGTGCGTGTGCCCTTCCGTGTCCAGCGCGCCGCGGGCCTCCGCATGGTCGATCTCGTGTCCGGGAATCGTGAGGACGACGGCGATGCTCACGATCGAGAGCGCGACGACGAGATAGAAGATGCCCTCGCGGGCGAGGTATGAGCCGATGAGGCCGGCAAGGATGGCCGTCGCAATGTTGCCCGCGTGATTCCACGTCTCGTTCCGGCCGACCTGGCGAGGCAGACGCACGGGACCGACCAGCCCGAGAGTGATGGCGGCGATGGCGGTGGGAAACAGTGCAGCCATGGCGCCGATAACCGCCTGGGCGGCAATCACCGGTGGCACGTGCTGGGAGTGCACGACCAGGAGGCTGCCTGCGGCAACCCCCACGGCGGCGGCAACGACCAGCAGCCGCTTGTCGCGCGCGCGATCGGTGAGCCCCCCTGCCGGCGTTTGCCCGAGCACCGATGCAAGGTCCATCGCCGACATGGCGAGACCAATCTGCTCGGGATCCCAGTGCCGGCGTGCGCGGAGGTAGATGGCGAGGTACGGACCCACCCCCGCTCGCACGTCAGCAACGATGGCGTTCAGCCATTCGAGCGCGCGAAGGCTTCTCGCGCTCCCGCGCGGCGCGCCGTTGAGCACGTCAGGACATGCTGCCGCGCGCTGTCTCGTTCTTCGTCGGTCGCGGCCAGGCGATCGTCTCCCCTGGGAGCGGTTCGTCTTCGGCACCCGGGACCTCGACGTGGAGGTTTGGCAGCGCCAGCTGGAGCGTCGCGGCCAGCAACGCAGCCGTCAGGACGAGCAGAGGATTCCGGCCCACCACGTGTCATTCCTTTCCATCACTCACCGCCTCAGTGTTGAGACGCCCCGCAGGACACCGACGCTGCACGCGGGCCTCGTCGCGACGACGGCTAGCGGAAGAGGTTCGTCTTCGCGAGATCGATGAGCTCGTCGCCGCGGCCGCTGAGAACGGCCTTGGCCATGAAGATGCCGAAGCCGGTCACCTGCTCCAGGCTGATCGAGGGCGGCATGGCGAGCTCCTGCCGGTGCACGAGCACCTCGACCAGCGCGGGGCCGTCGTGCGCCAGCGCCTGGGCGATCATCGGGCGCACCTGTTCCGGTCGCGCCGCGGTCAATCCCAGGAGGCCGGCCGCCTCCGCCAGCCTGGCGAAATCGGGGTTCTCGAGCTCGGTCCCGAAATCGAGAATGCCCGTCGCCTTCATTTCGAGCTCGACGAAGGCGAGGGCGTCGTTTCTGAAGACGACGACTTTCACCGGCAGCCGGAGCTGGCGGAGCGAGAGCAGGTCCCCGAGGAGCATCGCGAGACCGCCGTCGCCGGACAGCGCCACGACTTGCCGGTTCGAATGACTGGCCTGAGCCCCGATGGCCTGCGGCAGCGCGTTGGCCATGGACCCGTGGGTGAAGGAGCCGAGCAGCCGCCGCTCGCCGTTCATCGTCAGATAGCGAGCCGCCCAGATGGTGGGGGTGCCCACGTCGCAGGCAAAGATCGCGTCGTCGGCCGCCAGCTCGTCGATCACGCGGGCGACGTACTGAGGATGGCTTCCCGTCCGGCCGGGCTCGCCGGTGGCCAGCTCGTCGAGCCCCTTGCGCGCGTGCTGGTAATGCGCCCGGGCCGCCTTCAGGTGCGTGTCGTCGCGATGCTGCTGAAGCCTGGGCAGGAGCGCGCGGAGGGTCGTCTTCGTATCCCCGACCAGGCCGCAATCGACCTTCGTCCGCCGGCCCAGCTGCTCGCCACGGACATCGATCTGCACCACGGTCGCCGACTCGGGAAAGAACTGCTGGTACGGAAAGTCCGTGCCGATCATCAGCAGGACGTCGCAGCTCTTCATCGCGTGATAGCCGGAGGAGAAGCCGAGCAAACCCGTCATGCCGACGTCGAACGGATTGTCGTACTCGATGAACTCTTTGCCGCGGAGGGCATGCACGACCGGGGCGTTCAGCCGTCCCGCCAGCTCGATCAGCTCCGCGTGCGCACCCGCACAACCCGCGCCGCCGAGGATGGTGACCCTCGCGGCACCATCGAGCAGCTTCGCCAGCGCGGCCAGCTCATCATCGGACGGACACACCAGCGGGCTCGGCTCGGGAAATTGCAAGCGCGACAGTCGCTGGCTCGCCTCGCGCAGAGCCACATCGCCGGGGAGGACAACCACCGCCACCCCGCGGCGCGACACGGCCGTCTGCATCGCGATCTCGAGGACCCGTGGCATCTGCTCGGACTGCGACACCAGCTCGCAGTAGTGGCTGCACTGCGCGAAGAGGTGTTCGGGATGGGTCTCCTGGAAATACCCGCTGCCGATCTCCGAGCTCGGCACCTGGGCCGCGAGGGCGACGACGGGCACCCGGCTACGATGACAATCGTAGAGCCCGTTGATCAAGTGCAGATTGCCCGGACCGCAGCTCCCGGCACAGACCGCCAATCGGCCCGTGAGGTGGGCCTCGGCGCCGGCGGCAAACGCCGCCGTCTCCTCGTGTCGCACGTGAACCCAGCGGAGGTGCCCATGGCGGCGAATCGAGTCGGTGATCCCGTTGAGAGAGTCGCCGGAGACGCCGTAGATTCTCTCCACGCCCCTGGCGGCGAGGGTGTCGACGAGCACGTCAGCGACGGTCTGCCTGGCCATGGGATTCTCCTATTCACCGACCCTCGGGCGATCCTCCGGCACCGGATTGGCCTCGACGCGCGGGGCCGTCACGTCGGCGCGCGCGTCATCGATCGCACTGGCGATCTCGGCGCTCAGCGTGGCCAGCAGGCGGCTCTGCGTGGCCGCGAACGCGGCATAGTCGGAGCCGCACGCGTCGTTCAGCGTCGAGCGACCGGTGATGACCGACCGCGTCCCGCGACGGGTCAGCATCTGCCACTGGGCGTGCAGCACGCACCGTCCACCGAGCTGGCCGTCGAAGCGGGTGACTTGAACGACGAGCTCGCGATCGACCGATGTGCCGGGCGGCCACGGGTAGACCGCCACCCGGTCACCCGACAGCAACACCGTCAGATCCTGGCCGATCACCCGCATGACGCTGTCGCGCAGGGGCGCCGACCACTGGTCGAACTCGGCCAGCTGCACGGTGTTGGGGCCCGTTCGGGTGACGATCTCCGGCCGGTCGAGCTCTTCCGGCAGCGTGACCGCGCGGACGCCGATGACGATGGCGTCGGACGGGGACGCACGGTCACCGCGGCTCTCCGCGACGGACGCGAGCGTGTAGAGGCGCGTGGCGGGCGAGGTACCGCAGCCCCCGAGCGCCGCCAGCGCGAGACCGGCGGCCACGGCCATGACGAAGCGCCTCGCGGCGCGTCGGGTCATCGCTGGCGCTCCGGACGCTTGCCGACCACGACCGCTTCCGGGTGCCGGTCGAGATAGTCGGCAAGGATGCGCAAGGACCTGGCCGCTTTCGTGATCTCCTGCAACGACTCCGAGAGCTCGTCGCGCAACGGCGAATCCTCGCCGAGCACGCTGCGGGCGTCGGTCAGTGTCGCGTCGGCAGCGGCGGCCGCCTTCTCGATGGAGGCCGCGAGGGGCGCGATCTGTGCGTCGGCGTTCGCCACGGCCTTCCGCGCATCCTGCCCGAGCGCCCGGTACTCCTCGAGGGCGGCGCCGGCGGCCGGGGTCAGCCGGGCGATCGCCGCCTGGGCCTCCGCCATCGTCGTGCGCGTCGCGACCGTCGTCTCGCGCAAGTCCGTCATGAGCGGATCGATCTGGCCGTTCACGGTTCGCACGAGACCTTCGAAGTCGCCGAGCGCCCGATCGAGCTTCCCGAGCGCCGACTTCACCTCGGGGGCGGTCACCAGGGCCTTCACCGACTGCATGGTCCCGATCGTCTCCGTGACGAGGGCCTCGATCGGAAGGTTCTCGACCCTCCGGGTGAGCGTGTCGAAGCTCGACGGAATCGTCGGCATCTCCGGATAACGCTTCGGCCGGCCCGTGAGCCGCACGGGCGTGGTGGGATAGAAGTTCAGCGCGACCACGAGCTGACCGGTCACGAGACTCTGGAGCTCGAGCCGGGCGCGGAGCCCGTGCTCGATGAGGACCTCGAGTCTCCGGGACTCTCGCTTGAACGTGATCCTGCCTCCCCCGGCGTCGTGGAGATGGCGGGCATCGATCTTGAAGAAGACCGGGGTGTGGATCGACTCGTCGCGAGGATCGATGACGACTTTGAGATCGGTGACCGACCCGATCTTGACCCCGTTGAACGTGACCGGCGCGCCGATGTCGAGGCCCTCGAGCGACCCGTCGAAATAGGCGACGACCGTCTGGGTGTCACGGAAGAGCCGGTCCCCGCTCAGGACGACGACACCGCCGACCGCGAGCAGCACGGCGCCGAGGACGAACGCGCCGATGACGGCCTGACTGGCCTTGCGGCCCACGGCGCTAGCTCCCGTCCTTGCCGCCGCGTGTCAGAAAGCGGCGGACCTTCGGGTCGCGACACTCGTGCAGGAGCTTCGTCGGATTACCGGCGGCGATGATGGTCTTGGTCTCGTCGTCGAGAAATATCGAGTTGGTGCCGATGGCGAAGATGCTCGCCAGCTCGTGCGTGACCAGGACCACGGTCGCGCCCAGGCTGTCGCGCAGCTCGAGGATCAAGTCGTCGAGCCGCCGCGAGGTGATCGGATCGAGTCCGGAGGATGGCTCGTCGAAGAACAGGATGTCGGGATCCAGCGCCATCGCACGGGCCAGGCCTGCGCGCTTGCGCATGCCGCCGCTGATCTCCGACGGATAGAAATCCTCGAAGCCCGCCAGTCCCACCAGCGCGAGCTTGAGCGAGGCGACCTCGCGGATCGTGGCCGGGGGCAGGTCGGTGAACTCCTCGACCACCAGCCCGATGTTCTCGGCCAGCGTCATCGAGCTCCAGAGGGCGCCTTCCTGGTAGAGGACACCGACGCGGCGCAGGATCCGCTGCCGACCCTGCGCGTCCGCCGTCCAGAAGCTCGTGTGATCGTAGTAGACGTCGCCGCGCGCCGGCGGCACGAGCCCGATCATGTGCCGCAGGAGCGTGCTCTTGCCCGACCCGCTCGGCCCCATGATCACGAAGATGTCCTCAGGCTCGACGGCAAAGTTGAGGTCCCGCTGGATGACCCGATCCCCGTACATCATGTCGAGGTCGCGGACCTCGATGCGCGATCTGATTCCGGTTGCGACATCGACGGTGGCCATCGTGCCGGCCTCACAGATGGAGGAGGTCGAAGAGGACGGTCATCACCGCGTCCGAGACGATGATGAGCACGATCCCGGTGACCACCGCCGACGTCGCGGCGGCACCCACCGCCGCCGAGGTTCGCCCGGACTGCATTCCGCGCAGGCAGCCCGCGATCGCCACGAGCACGCCGAACACCGAGGCCTTGATGAGTCCCGCCGCGAAGTCGTCCAGCGTGATGGCCCCGAGGCTGCGCTGGTAGTACTCCAGGCCGCCGAGGTGCAGCAGGCCGACGCCGACGGCGGCGCCGCCGAGCATACCGAGCAGATCGGCGTAGAGGCAGAGCAGCGGCATCATCACGGCGAGCGCGATCATCCGCGGTAACACGAGGAATTCCATGGGCGGGATGCCGAACGTCGTCAGCGCGTCGATCTCCTCGTTGACCCGCATCGTCCCGAGCTGTGCGGCGAACGCGGCCCCCGTGCGACCAGCCATGACCACCGCGGTCATCATCGCGCCCATCTCACGGGTCATGGCCACGCTGACGAGGTCCGCCACATACGCCTGCGCTCCGAACGCGCGCAGCTGCACGGCGCCGACGTACGCGAGGATCACCCCCACCAGGAAGGTGATCAGCGAGACGATCGGCAGCGCCTGCGCGCCGGCCTCCTGCACCACGAGCAGCAGTTCGGACCGCTGAAACCGCGCCTGGCCGGTGAGCAGTCGGAGCACGCCGACGCACGCCTCGCCGATGAAGGCCAGCACCTCGACCGCCGACCGCGCCGCGGCGATCGCGCTCGACCCGACGCGGCCGAGCATCGACGGCCGATCGCCGCCGAGACCCTCCTTGTGCTCGGGCGTCGCGCTGGCCAGCGCCAGGAGCCGCCGCGCGCCCTCCGGCAGACCGACGAAATCGACGGGCATCTGCCGGCGCTCTGCTTCACCCAGCACGTCACGCAGGAAGATGAGCAGGCCGCTGTCCCATTGCAGGTGCCGGCCACCGTCGACGACGACCCGCGTATCGGAGGCCCTCGCGTGCTCGAAAAGTTCGGCCGCGGCGGGCGCGGGCACGCCGAGTGTCCAGCGTCCCGACAATCGCAGTCGAAGCACACCGTCGTCGGTATGGTCGATCGTGACGTGCCGGACGCCGGCCGTCGCGTCGTCGACGGCGCCCCAGCTGACGTTTACCTCGTCGTCCACGTATGCCTGGCGGGTCGCAGGAGAACGGGCGGGACGACTCTTCGAAGCCAGAAGGCCGCCACCGAGACCAGGATGCCGAAGACGAGCACGTACACGCCGATCGCGTCCACCAGCTGGTCCGTGACGGCATACGGCAGGCTCAGGATCAGCACGGCGAGCTAATTCGCGAGCGTCAGGCGAATACCCTCGGCGCCGAGCTTGAGACTCGCCCCCTGGGTCGTGCTCGTCATCTCGATGACTACCCCGTTCTGATTCATCATCACGGTCACGCCAGCGCCGCCGGCGGCCGTAGCCCCTGCGCTGACTGCCACGTAGTTCCCCGAAAAGTCCTCGAGCTTCGCCAGGTTCGACACCTCCCCCTTCGCCGTGGCACGGGTCACCCCCACCTCTCCCACGGAAAGCCCTTCGACCTTGACGGGGTACGTCTTGCCCGCGTAGGCCAGCGTTCCGCTGCCCCAGCGGAAGCCGATCCCCGCCGCCACCGACCCGTCCGACAACGTCAGGGTCGCGTTCTTGCCCTGAGCCCCGGCCAGCCCGGCGAGCGCTGCGACAAGACCCCCTACCGCCACCACTCCGATCACGAAACGACGCATGGTGATATCCCCCTGTCCGGGATTTGTGGTATGGGCGCGTCTCCGCCCGGTCGAAGCATTGAACGGATCCCCGGCGACGCCGGGTGACCTCGTCATCCGCCGATGCCCTTTCGATGTGAATGCGCTCGGCGCCGGCACGGTCACGTAAAATTCTGACAAGAACGAGCAAGGCTCATTTCAGCTCGTTCTCGTCCTCGGCGTCCGAAGAGCTCTTCATCATCGTCTTGATCGTCTCTTCGCCGTCGGCGTCGCCGATCAGCAGCAGAATGTAGACGCGGTCGCCGACGAGGCGCGCGGTCTGCACGGTCACGAACGTCGGGGAGAATGCGACGGCGTGGCTGAGCACGTCGTCGATGGCCGACCGCAGCGCGGCCGTGAGGTCGGTGTCGTCGTCGACGCTCTTCGCCGAAATCGACGTGGGGATCGCCACCACGTACGCCGCCGCCGGAGATGCGGCCGTCACGAGGGCCAGGCCGAAAAGCGTCGCGAGCAGGGTCTTCATGCCGCCTTCCTCCTCGAAGCGGTCCAGAGACCGCTCTGCTACCTCTTATGAGGCGGCGCGGCCGGTCGACGTTTCGCCGGGGCAGAGGGATGCCACCTGGGCACCGCCGCGCGCGTTCATCGACTCCATGGCGAGCCACACCGCCGCGAAGAGGAAGACCAGTGAGCCCGGCACCCACATAATCACGCCCGCCACCGATTGATCATCGTGTGCTGCGATGGCTCCCGCGCGCGGGATCGTCGCGTACACCGGGTAGATCACCCGGTCGGCGAAGGTCAGGATCGCGGCGAGGACCGTGTTCTGCAGATCGGCCAGCAGCAGGTACGGGATCATCGTCCACCGCGGCCACGGCGATCGGGCGGGCCAGGCGAGGATCACCGGCCGCCAGAACAACATGGCGGTCGCAAAGAAGCAGGCGTGCTCGAGGTGATGCCAGGCGTGCGACCGTAACGCCAGCTCGTAGAGTCGCGGCGTGTGCCATGCCCAGAACGCGACGGCGAACGAGATCCAGCCGAAGGCTGGATGCGCGATGACATCGGCCGTCGTTCGCCCGACGCGAGACGCCAACCCGGCCGCCACCGGCCGCCGGAGCGCTCGGGGGAGCCCGAGCAGCATCGGGGCGACGGGCGCGCCCAGCCAGAGCAGTGGCGGCGCCAGCATCATCAGCAGCTGGTGCTGCGTCATGTGGGCCGACAGGCGCCGGCCGGCGAGGGCGTCCAGTGGCGAAGCCAGCGCGAAGGCGATCACACCGAGGCCGCCGAGGAACGCCGCGAGACGCCCCTCGCCGAAACGCAGGGGCGTCCGCCGCGCGAGTATTCGCCAGCCCCGCGCGTAGATCGCCCCCGTGACGAGGAGCGCGGCCAGCATCGACCACGCTTCCGCGCCGTGCGGCATCAGTTCTGGCGCGCCATCGGTCGCGCCGCCACGGGCGCACGCGCCGGCGCTTGGTTCGAGGGGCGCAGCGTCTCGAGAAACGCGACCAGCGCGTTCACCTCGGCGGGTACCAGGTTCTTGCCGTAGGCCGGCATGTTGCCGCCGCCCTGGAGCACCTGCCGGATGAGCTGATCACGTGTGAGCCGCGTCGCCACCCCGTCCAGGGCCGGGCCGCGCCGGCCCCCGTCACCGCCGAGGCTGTGACAGTTCCGGCACTGCTTGTTCTGGACCACGAGCGCGCCCTGGAGCTCGAGCGGCGAACGTCCTTGCACGTAGGCCACCGGCGTGGCGAGCGCGGTCCCGGCGTCCATGACGGGAGACCAGGGAGACGTCACGCCCAGGGCCGCAAGCGTCGTCACGACGAGGATGATCAGGATCACGCTCAGGACCGCGACCGGCCGGCGGCGCCAGCTCTTCTCGCCGGTGCCGGCGAACAACGGCAGCGCCAGCAGCAGCACGATCGCGAGCGGCATCCCGACGAGCAGGATCACCGTCTCCGTCCACGGGGGCAGCAGCGCCAGCAGCGCAAAGAGGGAGAGGAAGTAGAAGTCTGGCCGCGGTGAAGCATCGGTGACCGTCGGGTCCGGCGCGCCGTGGGGACCGTTGGGGCCGAAGATCGCGGCGCACGCCAGCACGGCCAGGACGACCACGGCCATCCCCACCATGTCCTTCCGCGCGGCGACGGGGAAGAACGGCACGCCGTCGCGATGGACCTCGTCCTCGTAACGCTTGCGGTAGGTCTCGCGGTCGACCACCCGTCCCGGCATCGGCCACTCGTTGACCCCGAGTCTGAGGACCAGCCAGACATGCAGACCGGTGAGCGCGATGAGGAGCCCGGGGATCGCGAAGACGTGGAGCGCGAAGAACCGTGACAGGGTGCGGCCGGCGATGATCGGGCCGCCGAGGAGCACGTGGACGAGCGTCGAGCCGATGACCGGCGCGCGTGCCGCGATCGACGCGCCGATCCCGAGCCCCCAGTACGCGTCCTGGTCCCACCGGAGGATCTGCCCGGTGAAGGCCATGCCGAGCGTGCACAGGAACAGAAGAACGCCGGCGATCCAGGTCAGCTCACGCGGATACTTGTAGGCGCCAAAGAGGAAGACCTGCAGCATGTGCAGCGTCATCACGAGCACCATCCCGTTGGAGCCCCAGAAATGGACGGCGCGCAGATACGAGCCGAACGCCGCCTGATCGTTCAGGTACTGAAGGCTCTGGTAGGCCTGGTCGGCCGCGGGGACGTACACGAGCGCCAGGCAGATGCCGGTGGCGATCTGAAGCGCGAAGAGCGCGAGCGTCGCGCTGCCGAAGACGTACCACCAGCTCGCGGTTCGCCGTGGAACCGGATGGGTGACGGCGGGCGTGAGCGCTTCGGCGAGCCCCGTCCGGACCTCAAGCCATCCGACGACCGAGCGGAGCGGCTTTTTCATGGGTATCACACCGGTCCCGCCAGCGTCGGGAGCTGGCCACCGCGCACCCAGAGCTGCCCCTGCCGGATCTCGTACTCGTACTCGAAGAGGCCCCGGGGCGGCGGGCCGGAGGCGCGCGAGCCGTCCTCGTAGTACGCGCCGCCGTGGCAGGGGCACATGAAGAGCCGCGACTGCGGGAACCATCGCACGGGGCAGCCGAGGTGCGCGCAGTTGATCGCGAACACCTGGAACTGGTCGCCGCCGATCCGACGCACCCAGCACGCGATCTTCGCCGTTGGCCCATCCCAGGCCACGCGGAACGGGTTCTCGTACGTCGCCAGGCGCGTCTGTCCCTCGGGGAAGTTCCCGACCGAGCCGAGCTTGATCCACGCTTGCCCCGCGCGTCCGCGGACCGGCCCGAAGATGTATCCGATGATCGGGATCCCCGCGAGCGTGGCGGCGAGACCGCTCAGCGCCAAGCCGAGCGTGAACAGGAATCCCCGTCGCGACGGCGACGACGGCAGCAAATCGTGGTTCGCACACATCGTGTCAGACTCCTCCCGCTCGGCCTGGAACCGGCTTTCGTTTCGTCACAAGCCAGGCGACGACGTCAGAGATCTCCTGCGGCGCGAGCGCGCGGCCCGCGATGTGGCCGCGCCAGTCGGGCATGCCGACGTCCGCGCGTCCCGCGATCACCGTCGTGCGCAGGTGCTGATCGCTGACGAGCGCGAGATACGAGGCGTCCACGACCGAGCGCGCCTTCGGCCCGCCGCGACCGTCCGCGCCATGGCAGCCCGCACAGGCCGCGGCGTAGACTTCACTCCCTCGTTCCGGATTTCCGAGCTTCGCGGTATACGGCGGAATGCTCACACCCTGCATGGCGGCGGGACGCGCCCACGCTGCCAGGAGCCCCTGCACCAGCGCGTCGATCTGCTCGTCGGTCAGCGTCCCGCCCGCGCCGATGGCGAAGGCGGGCTGCGCCGTGCCCGGTACGCCCTCGGCAATGACCTGGCGGAGCCGGGGCGCCGGAACGAGCCCGAGATAGACCGCGTCATTGAGGGGGCGCGCGGCGCCGAGCCGGCCATCGCGACCGTGGCAGCCCGCGCACTGCTGCTTGTAGAGCGCGTGAAAGGTCGCGACCTGCGGGGACACGGTCTCTCGCTGCTCGCGTGCTCTCGCTCTGCCGGGCAGCCTGTCGCAGCCGGCCAGGCTCACACCGAAGAGGATCGCCACGACGACGGCGGCTGGCCTCATCGATCTCGCTCCTGCTCCGAGCGCGCGCGCGACGCCTCGACGCCTGCGCGCGCCGCGAGCGGCCAGGTCTGCATCGTGGCGAGCGGGTGCGCGCGCGCGACGACGAACCCGGCGGCGAGCCCAAAGGCGATCTGCGAGACGACGAACCACGGCCAGTCCACCCGCGCGGCGAGCGTCGGATCGACGATACCGAGCAGGGCCCAGACGAGGCCGGTCCACAGAAGCGGCGCGATGACGCCGCCCCAGAACATGTGGCGGCGCGGCAGCATCGGCAGGATGACGGCGTAGAGAAGACCGACGAGCACCGAGATGAGTCCGTGAACGATCGTACCGATGACGAGCGCCAACAGGCTGAACGCGCGAAGCTCGGCGAGGCTCGCCTGCGCCAGCGCCGGTAGCGCCACGGCCGAGAGCAGATTGATCGGGTACCAGAGGCTGCGCTGCACGATCAGCCCGTACGCAAGGGCAAGCACCGCCATCGCGATCCCGCCGACGATACCTCCGCGGATCCCCGCCGAGTACGGCTGGACCTCGACGGGCACCCGGGTTCGATGTGCACCTTCGCCGATGCTGGCCCGTTCGACCGCCGGCTTCGATGGCACGACCGCACTGGGACGCTCCATAGGACGCATGACGATCCGCTCGACCTGTTCTTCGGGAAGGACCTCGCGCCACCAGCCTACGGCCCCGATCAGCGCGAGGACGATACCGACGACGCTCACGGCAGCGTGCGTGACGAGGCCGGCGAAGGCCAGCGTGATGCCCAGGGCAACGACCATCGGCCACGCCGTGGGCGCCGGAAGGTCAATCTGCTCGGAAGGCGGGGCGTGCTCGTCGTGCGCGGGCATCATGTCCGGTCGAACGCCAGCAGCCCCAGGAGGAGCGGCAGATAGAGGAGGGAGGCGAGCAACACCCGCCGGGCAGCGCGCGCCGACGGCGACAGCGCCTGCACGATTCCGACGGCGGCGAATGCGAGCCCCAGCGCCAGGGCTCCCGCCAGGTAGATCGGACCGGTCCAGCCGATGACGGTCGGCAGCAGGCTCACGGTCACGAGCCCCACGCACGCCAGGACAATCTGGCGCTCCGTGCTCGCGCCATCCGGGTCGATCACCGGCAGCACGCGCACGCCGGCGCGCGCGTAGTCGTCGCGGTAGAGGCGCGCGATCGAGAGCGTGTGAGGCAGTTGCCAGAGGAACAGCACGCCGAACAGCACCCAGGCGCCGAGCGTGACGTCGCCGCGCGCAGCCGCCCATCCCGCCACGGGCGGAAGCGCCCCAGGCACGGCGCCCACCAGCGTGCAGAGCGCCGTCCGCTGCTTGAGCGGTGTGTACGCGAACAGATAGAGGATCGCCGTCGCCGCCGTGACCAGGGCAACCAGGGCGCCGACCAGCGCCGCGAGGTATGCCGTCCCGAGCAGCGTGAGCGCGACGCCGAACAACAACGCCTCCAGGGGCTGCAGACGCCCGGCGGGCAGCGGCCGGGCCCGGGTCCGATCCATCCACGCGTCGATGTCCCGCTCCGAGTACTGATTGAGGGCCAGCGTCCCGCCCGCGGCCAACAGGGTGCCGATCAGAAGATGAATCATCCGCAGGTAGTCGGCTGACCCGGTCAGCCCCACGTCGTAGCCCACCAGCGTCGTGACGAGCACCATGGCGAGCACCCGTGGCTTGGTGAGCGCCACGAGATCCGTCGCCACCT
>QHSB01000172.1 GCA_003220335.1 Candidatus Rokuibacteriota bacterium | reverse complement strand
GCGATGGTGGACGGCCGCGCCGTGCCGGGCGCCAACACCGAGTACCTGATCTACCAGACGCTGGTGGGCGCGTGGCCGGTCGACCTCGCCCGACTCCGCGAATATCTCTTGAAGGTGGTCCACGAGGCCAAGACGCACACCTCGTGGATCAATCCCGACGACCGCTATGACGGGGCCATCGTCGCCTTCGCGGAGGCGCTGCTCGATCCCACGCGCTCGCACGCCTTCCTCGACGACTTCACCGCGTTCCAGGCGCGCGTCGCCCACTTCGGCGCGCTCAACTCGCTGGCCCAGACGCTGATCAAGATCACGGCGCCCGGTGTCCCCGACTTCTACCAGGGCACCGAGCTGTGGGACCTGAGCCTGGTCGACCCCGACAACCGCCGGCCGGTGGACTTCACGCTGCGCCGCCGCCTGCTCGGCGATCTCGACCGCGCGCTCGCCGCCACCGCCGACCGCCCGGGCTTCGCCGCCGGTCTCGTCGAGGCCAAGGCCGACGGGCGGGTGAAGCTCTTCCTCGTCCGCGAGGCGCTGGCGTTCCGGCGCGCGCGGGCGGCCCTCTTCGCCGACGGCGGGTACCGGCCGCTGGAGACGCGCGGTACGCT
Organism: Candidatus Rokuibacteriota bacterium; assembly: GCA_003220335.1. Classification (GTDB taxonomy): domain Bacteria; phylum Methylomirabilota; class Methylomirabilia; order Rokubacteriales; family CSP1-6; genus AR12. Next base: position 7,185 of record QHSB01000172.1, on the reverse strand, counting down.
CGCGGAGCACCTCTGCGCCTTTGCGCGCGTCGGCGAGGGCGGCGCGGCGCTCACGGTGGTGCCGCGACTGCTCGCGCGCCGGGGCGTGGAGACACTGCCGCTCGGCCGCGAGTCCTGGCAGGACACGGCCCTCGTGGTGCCGGCCGATCTCGGCGCGCGCTTCGTCAACGTGCTCACCGGCGAGCGGCTCGAGGTGCGCGACGATGCCCTGCCGCTCGGCGACGTGCTCGCCCACTTCCCGGTGGCCCTGCTCGGCTCGGAGACCTAGATGACCCTCACCGCGTCGCAGCCCTTCATCTTCACCGGCTGCGTGGAGGTTCGCCAGGCACTGGACCATCGCGCCACCGACGAGCGCGAGCTGCTCGAGCGGCTGGAGGAGGTGCCGGCGGGCTCGGTCTTCTATCACACGCACGGCTACTTCCTGCGCCAGCGCACGATCACCACCGTGTACGGCAACGACTTCGCGTCGTGGGTGGCCACTCAGGTGCGCGATCAGGTGCTGGCCGAGCGGCTCGCCGTCGTCAACCCGTTCGAGTTCGCGAGCGTCGAGCACCTGCGCGAGGAGCTCGCCTCGATCATCCACGACCACCTGTTGCGCCTGTCCGCGGTGCCGCGCGTCGAGTTCGGCGAGCCCTTCTACTTCCAGCAGTCGCACATCGTCGAGGTCTCGCTGGGCGCGGGCGCCAACACGCTCGCGGAGTTCCGGGCGGGCCTGGCCAGCGTGGATGCCAGCGCGATCTACTTCCACATGGTGGAGGCGCGCGCGCGCCTCGGCCGCCGCGCCGGCGATTTCGCGGAGTGGATCCGCACCTCGCTCGGCATGCCGGAGCTGGCCGACCGCATCGAGCGGATCGACACCTACATGACGAGCCTCGAGCGCGTCCGCGCGCGCGTGCTGGGGCTGGTCGACGCCGCGCTGGACGGGAGCGCGCGGTGATCCGCATCGAGGACTACCGCCGCGTGGCGCCGCCGGGCGTGGTGGACATCATCCTCACCCTCGCCGAGCGGGTGCGCGGGCGGCGCTTCCTGCACCTCTCCGGCGGGCGGTTCGGCTCCGGCCCCGCCGAGATCCTCCAGACCCTGGTGCCGATGATGTCCGACCTCGGTATCGACGCCGCGTGGGAGATCACCGGCGGCGACCCCGGCTTCTATGTGACGGCGGCCACCCTGCAGGCGGCCCTGCGCGGCAGCGAGCGCGTCCTCACCGACGAGGCGCTCGACCACTTCATCGAGATGAACCGCGTGAACGCCAAGAAGCTCGCGCTCGACGCCGACCTCGTGCTCGTGCACGACGTGCAGCCGGCCACGCTCGTCGAGCACCGCGCGGCGCGCGGCCGCTGGGTGTGGGCCTGCCACTTCGACGCCTCGCGGCCGCAGCGGCGCGCGTGGACGTTCTTCCGGCCGTTCATCAACCAGTACGACGCCGCCGTCTTCGCGCTGCCGAGCTTCAGCCGGCGCCTCGGCGTGCCGAAGTACGTGATCCATCCCTCCATCGACCCGCTCTCCGAGAAGAACCGCGAGCTGGCGCCCCGCGAGGTGGCCACAATCTTGAGAGTGCTGTCGATCCCGCAAGACAAGCCGCTGCTCGTGCAGATCGGCGCCTTCACCGCGGCCGAGGATCCGCTGGGCGTCGTGAACGCCTACCGGCTGGTCAAGAAGCATCACGACGTGCGACTCGTCCTCGCCGGGACCTCGGGGGGCGAGCCGGACAGCCTGGAAATCCTCGGCGAGCTGCGCGAGACCGCGCAGGCCGATCCGGACGTCGTCGTACGCGAGCTACCACCCGACGCCGCGCTGCAGATCAATGCGCTGCAGCGCGCGGCCACCATCGTGCTGCAGAAGTCGGTGCGCGAGTCGTTCGGCCTGGGTGCCGCCGAGGCGATGTGGAAGGGCAAGCCGGTGATCGGCGGCTTCGTCGGCGGGCTGCCCCAGCAGATCGTGTACGACGTCACGGGGTACGTCGTGAGCTCGGTGGAGGGCGCGGCCTTCCGCCTGCGCCACCTGCTGAACGCGCCGGAGCTGATCGCGCGCATGGGTGCCGCCGGCCGCGAGCACGTGCGCCGCTCGTTCCTCATCACGCGCCACCTCGTCGACTACATGGCGCTGCTCATCCACCTCACCCCGTGAGGACCACGCCTAGCGCACCGGCCTCACGGACCCCGCGACCATGACCGACGTCGCCGTCGTTCTCCTCACCTACAACAACGCCGAGACGGTCAAGACGGTGGCCGCCGCCGCCGCCGCCGGTCTGGCGCAGCACTTTCCCGGCGTGAGCGCGACGCTCATCAACGCGGACGCGGGCTCCTCGGACGGCACGCCGGAACTGCTCGAGGCGGCCGGGCTGCCCATCGTGGTCGCGCACTACGAGCCGCCCGCCGGCGAGCGGGCGGCCGTGCCATTCCACGGCGTGCCCGGCCGCGGCGAGGGCCTGCGCGCGGCGTTCGCGGTCGCGCGCGATCTGCAGGCGCGCGCGTGCGTCGTGCTGGAGGCCGACGTCGTCTCCGTGGCCCCCGACTGGATCCGCGACCTCGCGGGGCCCATCCTCGGCGACAAGGCCGACTTCGTGGGCCCCGCCTACGCGCGCCACCGCTGGGAGGGCACCATCACGCGTCTGCTGCTGGCGCCCCTCGTGCGCGCACTCTACGGCCGCCGCCTGCAGCAACCGTTCGGCGGCCAGCAGGCGCTCTCGGCGCGGCTGATCGATCACCTGCTCGTGCACCCGAAGTGGAACTGGTCGGGACGCGACGTGAGCGACCTCTGGATCACCGGCGCCGCCATCGCCGACGGCTTCGCGGTGTGGGAGGCGTGGCTCGGGCCCCACGCCGTGCGCTCGCGCACGCGCACCGGTGACCTGCCCAGCATGCTTGCCGAGACGCTGGGCGCGATCTTCACGCTGATGGACCGCCATCAGGACCTCTGGCTCGAGGTACGGGGCAGCGAGCCGCTGCCGACGATCGGCACGCCGCGGGCGCCGCTCGTCGACCCGCGCCCGCTCGAGGTGGAGGCGATGCGCGACGCGTTCCGCCTGGGCGTGCGCGACCTCGGCGGGATCTGGGAGCTCATCCTGGCGCCCGACACGCTCGGCGAGGTGCTCGTGCTGGAAACGGCGCCGGCGTCCGCCGTTCGGTTCCCCGATGACCTCTGGGCGCGGATCGTCTACGAGTTCGCGCTCGGCCATCACTACGCCGTCGTCTACCGCGAGCACCTGCTGCGCTCGCTGGTGCCGCTCTACCTCGGCCGCACCGCCGCCTACGTCCAGGCGACACGCACGGCGACGGCGGAGCCCACCGAGCAGGCGCTGGAAGAGGCGGCCCTCGCCTTCGAGCGACAGAAGCCCTATCTCGTGGAACACTGGCGCTAACCATGCCGCCCGCGCGCAAGACCCGGCTTCCCGTCCGGAAGGAACCCGGCGCGCCCGCCCCGACGCGCACGACGGCCGGGCCGCGGGGCGACCTGCCGCCCGCCGCCGATCTGCGCCGCACCGTGGTGATCGAGGCGATCGCGCCGAACGTCGACGGCGGCCGCTATCCGGTCAAGCGCGAGGTCGGCGCCGTGTTCGAGGTGAGCGCCGACATCTTCAAGGAGGGCCACGACGTGCTGGTGGCGTTCCTCCTCTACCGTCGCGCCGACGAGCGCGCGTGGCGCGAGACGCCGATGAGGTTCGTGGACAACGACCGCTGGGCGGGCGCGTTCACGCTGGCGGACAACGCGCGGTGGATCTACACGATCGAGGCGCTCGCCGACCCGTTCCGCTCCTGGCAGGCCGATCTCGCCAAGCGCGTGGAGGCCGGCCAGGACGTGGCCAGCGAGCTGGCGGAGGGCGGGGCGCTGATCCGCGACGCCGCGCGGCGCGCGCGCGCCGGCGACCATCGCGACGCGCTGGCGGCCTACGCGCGACGGATCGAGCAGGCGCCCTCGCAAGCCGAGGCCGTCGAGATCGTGCGCGACGTGCGGCTCACGCACTTCATGGATGCGTACCTCGATCGGAGCGCGGCGACGCGCGCGGGACGGGAGTTCGAGGTGATCGCCGACCGCGAGCGCGCGCGCTTCGCCGCCTGGTACGAGTTCTTCCCGCGCTCCAGCGGCGGGGAGGGCCGGCATGGCACGTTCAAGGACGCGGAAGCGCAGCTCGACCGCGCGGCCGCGATGGGGTTCGACGTCGTGTACCTGCCGCCGATCCACCCCGTCGGCCGCGCCCACCGCAAGGGCCGCAACAACGCGCTCACTGCCCAGCCCGGCGAGCCCGGCAGCCCCTGGGCCATCGGCGGCCCCGAGGGGGGTCACACCGCGGTCCATCCCGACCTCGGCACTCTCGACGACTTCGATCACTTCGTGAAGGCGGCCGAGCGGCGCGGGCTGGAGGTCGCGCTCGACTTCGCGATCCAGGCCTCGCCCGACCATCCCTGGGTGCGCGAGCATCCGGAGTGGTTCTTCCACCGGCCCGACGGCACGATCAAGTACGCGGAGAACCCGCCCAAGAAGTATCAGGACGTCTACCCCGTCAACTTCGTCGGCGACGATCCGGGCCCGCTCTGGCAGGAGATGAAGCGCGTGATCGAGTTCTGGATCGCTCACGGCGTCAAGACGTTTCGGGTCGACAACCCTCACACGAAGCCCGTGCGCTTCTGGGAGTGGCTGATTCGTGCCGTGCAGGCTACCCACCCCGAGACCATCTTCCTGGCCGAGGCCTTCACGCGGCCGAAGATGATGAAGGTCCTCGCCAAGGCCGGCTTCACGCAGTCGTACACGTACTTCACGTGGCGCAACCACAAGCAGGAGCTGATCGAGTACTTCACCGAGATCACGCGGCCGCCCGTGGCCGATTACTTCCGCGGCCACCTCTGGCCCAACACGCCCGACATCCTGCACGAGACCCTCGTGAAGGGCGGACGGCCCGCGTTCCAGTCGCGCCTCGTGATGGCGGCCACCCTGTCATCGCTCTATGGCATCTACAGCGGCTACGAGCTGTGCGAGAACGTGCCGGCGCGTGCTGGCTCCGAGGAATACCTCGACTCCGAGAAGTACCAGCTCAAGCCGCGCGACTGGGACGCGCCCGGCAATCTCGTCGCCTACGTCACGCGCCTGAACCGGGTGCGGCGCGAGCACCGGGCGCTGCAGCGCTACGACAATCTGACGTTCTACGGCGCCGACGACCCCGCCGTGCTGTGGTACGGCAAGGCGCTGGGTGACGATCGGGTGTTCGTCGCCGTGAACCTCGATCCGTTCCAGACCCGCGCGTGCCGGGTGGACGTGCCGCTGGAGGCGCTGGGGATCGCGCCCGATCAGCCGTACCGGATGCGCGAGCAGTTCTCCGACTCGACGTACGAGTGGCACGGCCCGCGCGGTTACGTCGAGCTGGACCCGCGCCGCGAGCCCGCCCAGATTTTCGTTCTGGAGAACTAACCCGTGCCGGACTGGTATAAGGACGCCGTCGTCTACGAGGTTCACGTCAAGGCGTTCATGGACGCCGACGGCAACGGCGCCGGCGACTTCGCGGGGCTCACCAGCAAGCTCGACTACCTGCACGACCTCGGCGTCGACTGCCTCTGGATCCTGCCGATGTACCCGTCGCCCCTGCGCGACGACGGCTACGACATCGCCGACTTCTACGGCATCCACCCCTCGTACGGCAGCGTGGAGGACTTCCAGAAGTTCCTCGACGCCGCCCACGACCGCGGCCTGCGCGTCATCGCGGATCTCGTGATGAACCACACCTCCGACGCGCATCCGTGGTTCCAGGCCTCCCGGACCGACCCCGCGTCCCCGTACGCCGACTACTACGTGTGGAGCGACACCGATCGGCGCTACCAGGAGGCGCGCGTCATCTTCGTCGATACGGAAAAATCGAACTGGACGTTCGATCCCGTCCGCAAGGCGTACTACTGGCACCGGTTCTTCGGCCATCAGCCCGACCTCAACTACGACAACCCCGCCGTGCGCGCCGCGATGCTGGACGTCATGCGGTTCTGGCTCGACCGCGGGCTCGACGGCTTCCGGTGCGACGCCGTGCCCTATCTGATCGAGCGGGACGGAACGAACTGCGAGAACCTGCCGGAGACCCACGCGGTGCTCCGGGAGTTCCGGCGCGTCATCGACCGGGAGTACGGCGGCGACCGCGTCCTGCTCGCCGAGGCGAACCAGTGGCCAGAGGACGTGCGCCAGTACTTCGGCGACGGCGACGAGTTCCATATGGCGTTCCACTTCCCGCTCATGCCGCGGATCTACATGGCGGTGCGGCTCGAGGAGCGGCTGCCGATCGTCGACATCCTCACCCACACGCCGGCCATCCCGCCGAGCGCCCAGTGGTGCCTGTTCCTCCGCAACCACGACGAGCTGACGCTCGAGATGGTGACGAACGAGGAGCGGGCGTTCATGTACTACGCGTACGCCCAGGACCCGGAGATGAAGCTGAACCTGGGCATTCGCCGTCGCCTCGCGCCGCTGCTCGACAACGACCGGCGCCGCATCGAGCTGCTGCAGAGCCTGCTGCTCACGCTGCCGGGCAGCCCGATCGTCTACTACGGCGACGAGATCGGCATGGGGGACAACGTCCACCTCGGCGATCGCGCCGGCGTCCGCACCCCGATGCAGTGGTCGCCCGACCGGAACGCCGGCTTCTCGACGGCCGAGGAGAACACGCTGTACCTGCCCGTGATCACGGACCCCGTGCACGGCTACCAGACGGTGAACGTCGCCGCGCAGTCCCGCACGCCCTCCTCGCTCCTCAACACGATGAAGCGGCTCATCGCCGCGCGGCGGTCCTCGCCGGCCTTCGGCCGCGGCACGATGGAGTTCCTGCGGCCGCGCAACCAGCGGATCCTCGCGTACCTGCGCCAGCACGGCCGCGACACGCTCCTCGTCGTGAACAACCTCGCCAGCTCGTCACAGGCCGTGGAGCTCGACCTCCGGGCGCTGGCCGGCTGCACCCCGGTCGAGATCCTCGGCCAGACGCGCTTCCCGCCGATCCGCGAGACGCCGTATGTCCTGAGCCTGGGCGCGCACGGCTACTACTGGTTCAGCATCGAGCGCCCCGACGGCGCCAATGAGCCCTATGGCATCGAGCGCACCGCGATCTAGCCGCGACCACCCACCGGCGTCCGAGGCGGTCGCTGCGGCGCTCGAGCGCTTCGTGGCCGAGCGGCTTCCGGCCGCGCTGCCGCGCCAGCGGTGGTTCGGGAGCCAGGG
>QHSB01000171.1 GCA_003220335.1 Candidatus Rokuibacteriota bacterium | reverse complement strand
CTTCGTCAACACCTCGCGTGGCGGCGTGCATCAGGAGCGCGCGGTCTTCGAGGCGCTCGTGAAGGGCCAGCTCGGCGCCGCCGGGCTCGACGTCTTCGAGCAGGAGCCGACGCCGCGCGACAACCCGCTGCTCAACCTCGACAACGTCGTCGTCTCCTCGCACGTGGCCGGGGTCACCGCCGAGGCCACGCACACGGCGACGCTGCAGGTGACCAGCGAGATGCTGCGCGTGCTGCGCGGCGAGCGCCCGCAGGTGCTCGCCAACCCCGACGTCTGGCCACGGGTGGGAATCAGGTAGAATCCTCTCATGGCGATCGACCGACGCCATCCGCGCGAGATCCGCGCAGACATCCGCAGCGGCAAGCTCACGAGCGTGACGGCCGGACTGGGCGAGGGATACGTGCAGGCGAACCTCGCCGTGCTGCCCAAGGAGTATGCGTACGATTTCATGCTGTTCTGCCAGCGCAATCCAAGAGCGTGCCCGCTGATCGAGGTCACGGACGTCGGATCGCCAGAACCGACGGGGGTGGCCCCCGGAGCGGATCTGCGAACCGACTTGCCACGATATCGGATTTACAAGGACGGCGTGCTCGCGGACGAGGTCACCGACGCCACGCCGTACTGGCGCGACGACCTCGTCGCCTTTTTGCTCGGCTGCTCGTTCACGTTCGAGTGGGCCCTGCTGGAGGCCGGCATCGATCTCTGGCACGTGAAGCACGGCAAGAACGTCGCGATGTGGAAGACCTCGACGGCGTGCCGCCCCGCCGGCGTGTTCCACGGCCCCATGGTCGTCTCGATGCGGCCCATCCCGTCGACGCAGCTCGCCAAGGCGGTGACCGCGAGCGCGCGCTTTCCGAACGCCCACGGCGCCCCCGTGCACATCGGCGACCCCGCCGCCCTCGGCATCAAGGACGTCACCAAGCCCGACTGGGGCGATGCCCAGCCGTTCCGGCCCGGCGACGTCCCCGTGTTCTGGGCGTGCGGCGTGACGCCGCAGGCGGTGGCCCTCGCCTCCAAGCCACCCTTCATGCTCACGCACAGTCCGGGGCACATGTTCATCACCGACCTTCCCAACGCCACGCTCGCGGCGTTCTAGGCTCGTGAGGTTTCTCCCCGCTGGCGATCTCGCGATGTCCGTGGAGCTCGGCGAGGAGATCAGCGCGGAGGTGAACACGCGCGTGCGCGCCCTCGAGTACCTCGTCGATCAGAAGGGGCTGCCCGGCGTCGTCGAAACGGTTCCCTCCTATCGGTCCCTGCTCGTGTATTACGATCCGTCCGTTGTCGGCTACGACGCCCTCTGCGCGCAGCTCGCCGCCCTCGCCGAGCAGGCGACCACCACGACCATGCCGCCCGCGCGGGAGGTCGAGTTGCCGTGCTGCTACGAGGGCGAGCTGGGAACGGACCTCGAGGCCGCCGCGGCGCGCCTCGGACTCTCCGTGGACGAGCTGGTGCGGCTGCACGCGGGCGCCGAGTACCTCGTCTATTTCATCGGCTTCACGCCGGGGCTGCCGTACATGACGGGCGCCCCCGAGCGGCTGACGATCCCCCGCCTCGACACGCCGCGCGTCAAGGTACCCGCGGGCAGCGTGGCCATCGGCGGCACCCAGTGCTGCATCTATTCGGTCGAGAGCCCCGGCGGCTTCTGGCTGCTCGGACGCACGCCCGTGCGCCTCTACGATCCCGCCGCCGCCGAGCCGATCTTGCTGAGGCCCGGCGACCGCGTGCGGTTCCGCCAAATCAACCGCCGCGAGTTCGACGACGTCGCGGCCCGCGTCGCGGCGGGACGCTTCCGGCCGGTGATCCAATGATCCGGGTGCTGGAGCCGGGGCTGCAGACGACGGTGCAGGACGCGGGGCGCGCCGGGCAGATGCGGTACGGGATTCCGCCCTCCGGTCCCATGGACCGTCCCTCGTTCGTGCTCGCCAATCGTCTGGTCGGCAATGCCGAGGGTGCCGCCGCGCTGGAGTTCACGCTCATGGGCCCGCGCTTGCGCGCCGAGGCGCCGTGCACCGTGGCCGTGACCGGTGCGGAGGCGCCGGTGGCCCTCAACGACGCGCCCGCGCCCGCGTGGACGACGCTCGTGCTCGCCGCGGGGGACGTCGTCAAGATCGGCGCCGCGCGCACGGGCGTACGCGGCTACGTCGCGTTCGGGGGGGGCGTCGACGTGCCGCCGGTGCTCGGGTCGCGGGCGACGTACCTGCGCGGCGGGCTGGGCGGCATGCGCGGACGCGCCCTCGCACGCGACGACGCCTTCCGTCTCGGGCCGACTGCGCCGGTACGCCGACGCACCGTGCCGGCGGCCTCCCGGCCGCAGTGGGGCGGCGAGACCGTGCTGCGCGTCGTCCTCGGGCCGCAGGCCGACCGCTTCACCGACGAGGGCGTGGCCGCGTTCCTCGGCTCGGTCTACGAAGTGCTGCCACAGTCCGACCGCATGGGCGCGCGGCTGAACGGCGCCCGCATTGCCCACGCCCGCGGCCACGACATCATCTCCGACGGCATCGCGCTCGGCGCCGTGCAGGTGCCGGGCGACGGTCAACCCATCGTGCTGCTGGTGGATCGGCAATCCACGGGCGGCTACACGAAGATCGCCACCGTGTGCTCCTTCGACATCGCGCGCGTCGGCCAGGCCAAGCCCGGCCAGCGCCTGCGCTTCACGGCCGTGGACGTGCCCGAGGCCCACCGCCTGCTCAGAGAGTCCGACGCCGCCCTCGCGCGCGTCGAGCTACAGGAGACTGCCTCATGAGTCTGGACAAGGAAGTCACCGAGTACGCGTCGAAGACCGCCCGCTCCCGCGCGCTGCACGAGGAGGCGATGGCCGTCATGCCCGGCGGCAACAGCCGGACCACCACGTTCTTCGACCCGTACCCGTTCTACTTCCAGCGGGGCCAGGGCGCGCACATCTGGGATGCCGACGGCGTCGAGCGTCTCGACTTCAACAACAACTACACGAGCCTCGTGCTGGGTCACGCCCACGGTGACGTGGTGAAGGCCGTCCAGGGCGTTGCCGAGAGCGGGCTGTCCTTTCCCGGCCCGACCGAGCACGAGATCCGCCTGGCCGAGGCGATCACGCGCCGCATGCCGTCGCTCGAGAGCCTGCGCTTCACGAACTCGGGCACCGAGGCCACGATGAACGCGGTGCGGCTGGCGCGCGCCTTCACCGGCCGGGCGAAGATCGCGAAGTTCGAGGGCGCCTTTCACGGCACCCACGACTGGGTGATGGTGAGCGTGTCGCCGGACCCGAAGGCCGCCGGCAACCGCAGGCGCCCCAAGCCGGTCGCGTGGTCGGCCGGCATCCCGCCCGCCGTGCTCAAGCACGTCGTCGTGCTCCCGTGGAACGACCAGGAGGCGTGCGCGGAGATCCTCGCGAAGGACGGCGAGCAGATCGCCGCGCTCATCGTCGACCCGATCCTCTGCAACGCCGGGCTGATCTCGCCCGCCGAGGGCTTCCTGCCGTGGCTGCGCGAGGAGACGCAGCGCCGCGGCATCGTGCTGATCTTCGACGAGGTGATCTCGTTCCGGGTGGCGTGGGGCGGCGCGCAGGAGCGCTTCGGCGTCCGGCCCGACCTCACGACGCTCGGCAAGGTCATCGGTGGCGGGCTGCCCGTCGGCGCGTTCGGCGGCCGGCGCGACATCATGGCGTACTACGATCCGCGGCAGGGCGGAGCGCGCATCAGCCAGGGCGGCACCTTCAACGCGAACCCGGTCACGATGGCGGCCGGCCTCGCCACCCTCAACGCGCTCACGCCGGAGGCGTACGCGCGGCTCGACGCGCTCGGCGAGCGGCTGCGCGGCGGCGTCTCGCGCCTGCTGACGGCCACGCGTCGCAAGGGGCAGGTGAGCGGCGTCGGCTCGCTCTTCTGGCTGCACTGGACGACGGAGAAGCTGACCGACTATCGCTCGGCGCGGCCCAAGGACGCGGAGACGCCGCTGCGCGTGTTCATGGGGCTCGTGAACGAGGGCATCCTCATGACCCAGCGTGGCCTCGGCGCCATCGCGCTGGCCACCAGCGACGACGACGCCGACCGGTTCGTGAACGCGCTCGCCCGCGTGGTGGCGCGGCAGTAACGATGCGGCTCGGGCTCGGGCTGTCGGTCCAGCACCCGCCCGAGGACCCGCAGGCCACGCGCTTCGCCGAACACGTGGCGCAGGTGCGGGCGGCGCGCGCGGCCGGGTTCTCGCACGTGTGGGCGAGCCAGCACTACCTGTCCGCGCCGTACACCTACTTCCAGCCGCTGCCGACGCTCGGCCGCGTGGCCGCGGAGTCGGGGGACATGGCGCTCGGCACCGGCGTGCTGCTGCTGCCGCTGCACTCGCCGGTGGACGTGGCCGAGCAGGTCGCCACGCTCGACGTCATCACGGGCGGCCGCTTCATCTTCGGCGTGGGCCTCGGCTATCGCGACGTCGAGAACGCGGCGCTGGGCGTCGATCCCCGCGCCCGCGTCGGCCGCCTGGAGGAAGGGCTCGAGGTGATCGAGCGGCTCTGGGGCGGCGAACCCGTGTCGTACCAGGGCAAGCACTTCCAGCTACGCGACGTGCGGATCTCGCTGCGGCCGCTGCAGCAGCCGCGCCCGCCGATCTGGCTGGCCGCGAACGCCGACGCCGGCGTGAGGCGGGCGGCGCGGCTGGCCGACGCGTGGCTGATGAATCCGCATACGACGCTGCCGACCCTCGAGCGCCAGCTGGCGCTCTTCCACGAGGCGCGCGCGGCGGCGGGCCGGGCGCCGGCGCGCGCCGTTCCACTGATCCGCGAATGCTACGTCGCGCCCGACGCGAAGACCGCCCTCGCCGAGGCCAAGCCCTTCCTCGAGGGCAAGTACGTCGCCTATCGCGCGTGGGAGCAGGACAAGGCGCTGCCCTCGGGCGAGAGCTTCGCGCACGACTTCGAGACGCTCGCGCGCGACCGCTTCCTGATCGGCGACCCCGAGCGCGTGCGCGAGGAGATCACGCGCTATCACGCACGGCTCGGGATCACCGACCTGATCGTGCGCGTGCAGTGGCCCGGCATGGATCCCGCGCGCGTGCTGCGCAGCATCCGCCTGCTCGGAGACGAGGTCCTGCCCCGACTCGTGTAAGAGCGCCGAGCAGCATGCGCGCGACATGAACGACTGTCAGTTCGCGGCCAAGCAGCAGACCGGCTACGACCCCGCGATGGACACGGCGAAGGGCGCAGGCGTGGGCGCGGCCATCGGCGCGCTCGGCGGCGCCGCGGCGGGCGCGGCCATCGGCGCGGCGACGGGCAGCGCGGGCACGGGCGCGGCCATCGGCGCGGCCACGGGTGCCGTCGGCGGGGCCGCGGTCGGTGGTGGCTACAAGTATTCCAAGTCGAAAGAAGGTTACGAGCAGGCGTACGCCACTTGCATGTCGCACAAGGGTTACCAGGTCCGCTGAGTATCTCCCGGGGGGAAGAACTTACATGCTAGGCGGCGGCCAGCCGGTCACCGCCGAGCCGGATGGATTGCCGGACGGCGGCGAGCGTGTCGGCGAGGGTCGACCACAGCATCGGCTTGATGAACACGAGGTCGGCACCCGCCTGACGCGCCCGGCTCACGAACGGCTCGTCGTACCCCGTGATGACGATGACGCGCGGTCGGCGGCGCGAGCCGGCCAGGACGCGGCGAATCACCACATCGCCGGGGATATCGGGCAGGCCGAGGTCGGTCAGGACGATGTCGAAATCGGTGCGCGCAGCCAAGTCCACGGCCTCGCAGCCGCTGCCCGTGGCAACCACGTCCACACCCTCGCTGCGGAGCAGGAGCGTAAAGACTTCACGGACGTCCGAGGAGTCCTCCACGAGGAGCACCCGCAGTGCGCCCGCCCTGCCCCGTCCCTCGGCCTGCATGCCTCAAATAATTAGCAAGCGGGATGCCGGGTGGCGCCCCAGGCGGTACCGGCCCCGGCCCTTGACCCGTCTGGAGGCCCGGTGGTCTACTTGATCGCTCGTGGATAGGCCCCTGAAGCGCACTCCGCTCTACGACGCCCACGTGAAGGCCGGCGCCCGCATGGTGCCGTTCGGCGGCTGGGAAATGCCGGTGCAGTATGCCGGGATCGTCGAAGAGCACCGCGCCGTGCGCGCCGCCGCCGGCTGCTTCGACGTGAGCCACATGGGCGAGTTCGAGGTCGAAGGCCCACACGCGCTGGCGGCGCTGCAGCGGTTGACCACCAACGACGTCGGCGCGCTCGAGGTCGGCCAGGTGCAGTACTCGCTGCTCTGCTATCCCGACGGCGGCATCGTGGACGACCTCACGCTCTACCGGCTCGCGTCCGACCGCTACATGCTCACCGTGAACGCGTCCAACATCGACAAGGACTGGGCGTGGGTGCAGGAGCACGGTGCCGCCGCGCGCTGGCGCAACGTCTCCGGCGAGACGGGACTGATCGCCGTGCAAGGACCCAAGGCCGAGGCGCTCGTCGGCCGGCTCGCCGACCGTGACGTCACACGCATCGCCTACTACCATGTCGCCGAGGGAACCGTCGGCGGCGTGCGCACGCTGGTCTCGCGCACGGGCTACACCGGCGAGGATGGCTTCGAGCTCTACGTCGGCGCCGCCGACACGCCGCGCCTCTGGTCGGCGCTGTTGCAGGCCGGCCGCGGCGACGGCGCCGTGCCCGTCGGGCTCGGCGCGCGGGATACGCTGCGGCTCGAGATGCGTTACGCGCTCTACGGCAACGACATCGATCAGACGACGAATCCCCTGGAGGCCGGACTCGGCTGGATCGTCAAGCCCGGCAAGGGCGACTTCGTCGGCCGCGACGCGATCGAGAAGGTCCGCGCGGCGGGGCCGCGCCGCAAGCTGATCGGCCTCGAGATGGCCGACCGCTCCGTGGCGCGCCACGGCTATCCGGTGGTCAAGGACGGCGGCGCGACCGGCCTCATCACGTCGGGGTCGTACGGTCCCTCGGTGGAGCGCTCCATCGCGCTCGCCTACGTGGCCAGCGCGCACGCCGCCGTCGGCACCGAGCTGGGCGTCGAGATCCGCGGCCAGGTCAAGCCCGGCCGCGTCGTGAAAACCCCCTTCCATCCATCTCGTGTGAAGAAATGAGTAAGCGCGTTGATTCGCCGACCGTCGAGCCCCGGAGCCCTGCGCAGGGGCTCCGACGGCAAATAAGAGAGACCAACCAATGGCAAACGTTCCGAGTGACCTGAAGTACACGCGCGAGCACGAGTGGGCCAAGCGGGAGGGGGACCGCGTGCGCGTCGGGATCACCGCCTTCGCGCAGGAGCAGCTGGGCGACGTGGTCTTCGTCGAGCTGCCGAAGGTCGGCGCGAAGGTGACGGCGCACCAGGCGTTCGGCGTCGTCGAATCGGTCAAGGCCGTCTCCGATCTCTTCGCGCCGATCTCGGGCGAGGTCGTTGAAACCAACAGCGAGCTGCCGCAGAAGCCCGAGACCGTGAACAAGGATCCCTACGGCAAGGGGTGGATGATCCTGGTCAAGCCCTCGAACGCCGCCGAGCTGGACCAGCTCCTGAGCGCGAAGCAGTATGAGGAGTTCGTGGCGCAGGGCGGCGGGCACTGATGGCGAGCCGCTACATCGCGAACACGCCGGCCGAGCAGCGCGAGATGCTCCGCACGATCGGCGCCTCCTCGATCGAGGACCTGCTCGTCAAGATCCCGCCGAAGGCCCGGCTGTCGCGGCCGCTGGCGCTGCCGCCGGCCCTGGCGGAGGCCGACCTCGTGCGGCACATGCGGGCGGTGGCCGCCAAGAACGCCGACGCCGATCGTTACGCCTGCTTCCAGGGCGCCGGCTCGTACGACCACTACGTGCCGAGCCCGATCAACCACCTGATCTCGCGCGGCGAGTTCTTCACCGCGTACACGCCCTACCAGCCGGAGGCGAGCCAGGGGACGCTGCGCACGATCTACGAGTACCAGACCATGATCGCCGAGCTGACCGGCATGGACGTCGCCAACGCGTCGATCTACGACGGGGCCAGCTCGCTCGCCGAGGCCGCGCTCATGGCGCACTCGGTGACCGAGCGCACCGAGATCGTGCTGGCGCGCGGCGTGAACCCGCTCTATCGCCGCGTCGTCGCGAC
>QHSB01000170.1 GCA_003220335.1 Candidatus Rokuibacteriota bacterium | reverse complement strand
AGGACGGCATGCCGACGACGCGCGGCCTCAACTTCTACATCGCCGACCCCAACCTCGAGTTCGTCTGCTCCACGGTGATGGAGCCGGACGTCCTGGCGCGCGCACGGCCGCTGCTGGTCGAGCTCGGCGCCGTTGCCGGCGACGAGCTCGACGCGCTGGCCGCCGAGGCCGACCGGCATCCGCCCACCCTGCGCGCGTACGACGAGCGGGGCCGCCGCGTGGACGAGGTCGTCTTCCATCCCGCCTACCGCGCCATGGAGCGGCTGGCCTTCGAGCGCTTCGGGCTGGCCGCGATGTCGCATCGCGAGGACGTGCTGGGCTGGCCGGGGCGGGTGCCGCACGTCGTGAAATACGCGCTGTCCTACCTCTTCGCGCAGTCGGAGTTCGGCCTGCTCTGCCCCGTCAACATGACCGATTCGACGGCGCGGATGCTCGCGCGCTTCGGCGGCGAGCCGCTGCGCGGCCGGTACCTGCCGCGACTGACGACCACCGTGCTGGAGGACCTGTGGCAGGGCACCCAGTGGATGACCGAGAAGACCGGCGGCTCGGACGTCGGCGCACTGACCACGACCGCCCGGCGCGACGCGGACGGCACGTGGCGTCTCTGGGGCGACAAGTGGTTCGCCTCCAACGCCAACGCCGACCTGGCGCTGACGCTCGCGCGTCCCGAGGGCGCGCCGGCCGGCACGCGGGGGCTCGGGTTGTTCCTCGTGCCGAAGCACCTGCCCGACGGGACGAAGAACGCGTGGACGATCAACCGGCTCAAGGACAAGCTCGGCTCGCGCTCGATGGCGACGGGCGAGGTCACCTACGCGGGCGCCGTGGCCTACGTCGTGGGCGACGTCGGCCGCGGCTTCGCCCAGATGATGGAGATGGTGAACGGCTCGCGCCTGTCCAACGCGATGCGCGCGGCGGGGATCATGCGGCGCTCGCTGCTGGAGGCGGTCTTCCACGCGCGCGGGCGCGCGGCGTTCGGCAGCGCGCTCTTCGACAAGCCGCTCATGCGCTGGACGCTGCTCGAGATGCTGCTGGACGCCGAGGCGGCCGCCTCGGTCGTGCTGAACGCGGCGGTGATGTTCGACGCCTGGGACGCCGGCGCCGCCGACGCCGGCCGCCTGCTGCGCATCGTGACGCCGGTGGCCAAGGGCTGGATCACCGCGCGCGCCCGCGCGGTGGCGGGCGAGGCGATGAACGTGCGGGGTGGCAACGGCTACGTCGAGGAGTGGGTGAACGCGCGGCTCCTGCGCGACGCCTACCTGGGCGCGATCTGGGAGGGCTCGACGAGCGTGGTCGCCCTCGACGTGCAGCGCGCGATCCTCAAGGACGGCGCGCTGGTGCCGTTCGCCGCGTTCCTCGGCGCGCGGCTCGACGGCGTGCGCGAGCGTCACGCCAAGCCCGTGGCCGACGTCGTGCGCGCCGCGCTGGCCGAGGTCGAGCGGCGTGCGGCCGCCTGGACGGACGTCTCACAGGACACGCGCGAGCTGCAGGCGCGTCCAGTGGCCGAGACGCTCTATCACATCCTCGCCGTGGCCCTGCTGCTCGAGGAGGGGCACGCGCTCCGCGCGCAGCGCCAGGATCACCACAAGCTCCTCGTCGCCGCCCTCTACGCGCGCCGATGGCTCGTACCCGTGCCGCCCGGCATGCCCGCGTTCTCGGCGCGCGCCCTCGAGTCGCTCGAGCGGCTCGTGGACTGGCGCCCGATCGGGCCCGACGCGCTCGCGGCCGAGGCCCCCGTCCGCGACTGAGCGCCGGCCGGGAACTTCGCCGGGGCATGGCGGTCTAACGGATGCGCGAGGCCCTCGGCGCCGATCCGCCCGGTCTCCTCGAGCGCCTGCGCGCCGGTGACGCGCGCGCGTTCGAGGACCTGGTGATCGCCTACCAGCACCGCGTCTTCGGCGTGGCGCTGCGCATGCTCGGCAGCCGCGCCGAGGCCGAGGAGATCGCGCAGGAGGTGTTCTTGCGGGCGTATCGCGCGATCGGGGCGTTCCGCGGCGAGGCGCGGCTCGGCACCTGGCTCTACGGGATCGCCTCGCGCCTGTGCCTCAATCGCCTGGCGTCGCCGGACCGGCGCCTGGCGCGCGGCGACGAGGCGCTGGCCGACGTGGCGGCGCCGACGCCCGACGCCGCCAGCGCGGCCGAGCGCGCCGAGCTGGACGCGGCGCTGCGCGCGGCCATCGCGGGGCTGCCGGAGGAGCGGCGCCTCGTGTTGGTCCTGCGCGACGTCGAGGGGTTATCGTACGAGGAGATCGCCGAGACCCTCGCCATCGACCCGGGCACGGTGCGCTCGCGACTGCATCGCGCGCGCCTGCAATTGAAGGAGAAGCTGGAGCGGTTCGCATGACCTGCACCGAGACGCGCGACCTCTTCTCCGCCCTCGCGGACGACGCGCTGACCCCTGCCGAGCGCGCGGCCCTGGACGCGCACCTGGCCGGCTGCGCCGAGTGCCGCCGCGAGCTGGCGGCGTTCGGGCGCACGGTGGCGCTGGTCCGCGCCATCGACCCCGCGCACGCGCCGGCCGGGTTCGTGGACCGGGTGCTCGCG
The DNA here is from genome assembly GCA_003220335.1 of Candidatus Rokuibacteriota bacterium. Lineage (GTDB taxonomy): Bacteria > Methylomirabilota > Methylomirabilia > Rokubacteriales > CSP1-6 > AR12. The sequence goes on along the minus strand of QHSB01000170.1, from coordinate 5,658 downwards.
GCCGCGCGGCCCGAGCCGTGGCCGAGGTGGCTGGCGCGCCGCCTGTCCACGCCGTGGCCGACGCTGCCGCTCGGCGCCGCCGCGCTGCTGCTGGTCGCCGGCCTCGCCGTCCTGCTCTTCCGAGCCTGGCCCGAGCAGCAGCAGACCGCGCGCTACCCCTCGGCGCCGCCCGGGCCGGCGGCGCCGGCGCCGTCGGGCGAGACCGCGCCCTCGGCAGCCTCCGACTCGCCTCAGGCGGACGCGTCGCGTGACGCGGGCGCGTCGGCGACGGCCACGCGCGAGGTCGCGCCGGCCGCGCCGCCGCCGGCCGCACGCGCGCCCGAGCCGCCGGCGCGCCTGGGCGACGTGGCAGAGTCGAAGAATCGCCTCGAGCAGGCGGCGCCGGCCGTCGAGCCGACCGCACCCGCCCGCGACGCGCCGCCGCCGGCGCTCGAAGGGCGACGCGCGAAAGTCGATTCGATCCCGACCGACACGGCCAAGGCGAGCACGCGGCGACAGGACGCGGCGCCGCTCTCGCGCACGGGTGCGATGACCGGCATCCTGGCGGCGCCGCCCGACGTGACCGCGCAGCTGCGCGCGGCCGACACGAGCGTCGCCGAGCGCTCGCTCATCGAGCTCGCCGGCCGGCTCGGCGGTGGCCAGACGGGCCGCCGGATCGACGGCGGGCGCGTCGTGGTCGAGCTGGCCGTGCCCCGCGAGGCCTACGCGCAGTTCGTGCGCGAGGCCACGGCCCTCGGGCCGCTCTCCATCGAGCAGCAGGCGACCGACCGGCCGCTGCTGAGCGTCGCCGTCACCGTCTCGAACTGACGGGAACTTTCACCGCGCCGCCCTGTCTAACCGGCCAGCAGCAGACATCCGAACGGCGGGAGGCCGGACCATGAGACGGACGATGGCGGTGGTGCTGACGCTGGCGGTATCGCTCGCATCGGGGGCGGAGGCGGCGCAGGTCGCCGTCGGCCGCGACGTGCAGACGGACGTGATGGTGACGATCTACAACGGCAACCTCGGGCTCGTGAAGGACGTGCGCCAGACGCGGCTGCCGACGGGACTGCACGAGACCGAGTTCACCGACGTGGCGGCGCAGATCGATCCGACCACCGTGCATCTCAAGTCGCTGACCGACCCCACGGGCCTGCGCATCCTCGAGCAGAACTACGAGTACGACCTGCTCTCGAGCGGCAAGCTCATGGAGAAGTACGTCGGCCGCATGGTGCGGCTCTACAACACCGACGGCACGTATCTGGAGGCCAAGCTGCTCTCCACCGCCGGCCCCGTCTTCGAGATCAACGGCCAGATCCACCTCGGCCACAATGGGCGTCTCGTGCTGCCCTCGCTGCCGGAAAACCTCGTCAGCAAGCCGACGCTCGTGTGGCTGCTGCGCAACGCCATCGCGGGACCGCAGCGCGTGGAGGCCTCGTACCTCACGGGCGGCATCACGTGGAAGGCCGACTACGTGATGGTCATCAATGCCGCCGACACGAAGAGCGACGTCACGGGCTGGGTCACCATCGACAACCGCAGCGGCGCCACCTATGGCAACGCGTCCCTCAAGCTCGTGGCGGGCGACGTCAACCGTGCCGTGGAGGGGCGCCGCGCCGCGCGCCTGATGGACGTCGCGGCCAAGGCGGCGTCGAACCAGGAGGCGGCGCGCGACTTCAAGTCGGAGGGCTTCTTCGAATACCATCTCTACACGCTGGACGGCCGCACGACGATCAAGGATAACCAGACGAAGCAGCTCACGCTGATGGCGGCCGCCGACGTGCCCGTGGTCAAGCAGCTGATCTATTACGGCGCGCAGGACTACTACCGCACGTCGTACGGCATGCCGATGTCCAACCAGAAGGTCGGCGTCTACTTCGACATCAAGAACAGCAAGGAGAACGGGCTCGGCCTGCCGCTGCCCAAGGGCAAGATCCGCGTCTACAAGGCCGACGCCTCCGGCAGCCAGCAGTTCGTCGGCGAGGACTGGATCGACCACACGCCCAGGGACGAGCGCGTGATGATCAAGATGGGCGACGCCTTCGACGTGGTCGGCGAGCGCACGCAGAAGGAGTGGCGCAAGATCGCCTCCAATCTCTACGAGGTCGAGTGGGAGATCTCGCTGCGCAACCACAAGAAGAACGACCAGACGGTCACCGTCATCGAGCCCGTGCCCGGCGACTGGCAGGTGCTGTCGTCCACGCACGCGTGGGAGAAGCCCGCGGCGCACACGCTGAAGTTCCAGGTCCCGGTGATGAAGGACGGCGCGTCGAAGCTGACGTATCGCGTCAGGCTGCGGTTCTAGCCGGGCGCGTCACGACATTGTGCTCCCTGGTCGATTCGTGAGCAGCCGCGACGGGTGAGCCGGTCAGATGGTGGCCGGTGATCCCGGTCGCGTCGGCTGACGCACACACCGACACGCGGTTACGGCGCCCGCAGGCCTGGAGCCCATCTTGCACGGTTCGTTCCGGCCGACGACTACGTGAGGAGGCCCATGCGAGACACGGAGCCCGAGATCCCGAGGCGCGCGCTGCCGCAGGCCGAGGAGACTCGGCGCCGGCGCGCGCTCCACCAGGAGCTCGCCGTGCGCGCGGGCGTGGCGCTGCTGATGCTCGCCTTCAACGAGCTGTTCACCATGGTCCCCGCGGCGAAGGGCATGATCCGCCTGGCCACGCTGCTCGGATTCCTCGTCAACCTCCCCTATTACGTCGCCGCGCGCTCGGGCCGGCTGAGGCGGCTGCAGGCGTGGATCCGCATGGTGATGGACGTCGCGTTCATCACCGCCGGCCTGTACGCGGCGGGCGGGCTCGCGGCCGCGCCGTACCTCGGGATTTACGCGATCGTGCCCGTGTACGGCGGCATCGTGTTCTCGAGCCGCGCCTGCCTCGTGATCACGCAGCTGGCGACCAGCGCGTATCTGGCGATGGCCGCCGCGCAGCGATTCGGCCTGCTGCCCTTCACCAGCCCGCCACATCCCGACGCGTGGGAGGTGGCCATCTTCAACCTGCTCGTGCTCAACATCGTCGGCGGTCTCGCCGCGGTGCTGGCCGACGCGTTTCGCCGCAACCGGTACCGCCTGGCCGCCGCCTACGGCGAGCTCGAGCGCGCGCACGATCAGTCGCTGCGGATGCACGCACAGATCGAGCGCGCGGGCCGGCTCTACGCGGTCAACGAGGTCGTGGCCGGCGTCACGCACGAGATGCGCAACGTGCTCCAGAGCGTGTTCGGTCACCTCTGGCTCGTGCGCCGCAAGCTTGCCGATGCCGCTCCGGACGTCAATGAGCACCTGGCGCAGGTGGAAGACTCGTGCGAGCAGGTCATGCGCATCATCCGCACGACACTCGACATGGCGCGACAGCCCGGGGACGCGGCCGGGCCGCTCCCCGTCGACGAGGTGGTGGCGCAGGTGACCGAGCTGAAAGCCTACGACCTGCGCCGCGACGGCATCACGCTGACCGTGGACGTGCCCGCCGACCTGCCCCGCATCCGGGCCTCGGCCTTCCAGCTCCAGCAGGTGCTGCTCAACCTCATCACGAACGCGCAGGAGGAGCTGCGCGACCGGGACGGCCGCCGCGAGATCACCGTGGCCGCCGCGGCCGATCCGCTCGGCTGCGTCCTCGAGGTGCGCGACAGTGGATCCGGGATCCCCCGCGCGATCCTGCCGCGCGTCTTCGAACCGTTCTTCACGACCAAGGAGACGGCCACCGGGCTCGGCCTCGCGATCTCGGCGGGCATCGTCGAGCGCTTCGGCGGCCGCGTCACCGCGGCGAACCGGCGCGAGGGCGGCGCCGTGCTCCGGATCATCCTGCCCGCCGCCTGAGCGAATTTTCTTGGCCCGGACGCCCGACGCCTCTTTAATGGCGTCGTGGTGGGTTGGCTTCCGAGAGAGGAAGTGACGCTCCTGCTCGGAGCGCTCATGGCTCTGGGATGTCTCACCCTCGGTGTCGTGGAGTTGTTCTGGCCGGCCGGCATGCGCCGTGTCGCTCGCGGCCGCGCGGCGCCCGTGGGCCGAGCGGCCCCCGCGGTGCCGATCCCCCGCCCTTCGGCAGCCGCTCGGTCCATATCGCCCGCACGTCTCATCGCCCTCGTCGACCGCGCCCGCGCCGAGACGGACCCCGAGCGCCGCACGACCGCCCTGCGCATCGCCATCCTCACGATCGAGCGCTGGCGCGCGGGCAACGGCGGACTGGACGACGGCGTCGGGCGCGCGCTGGAGCGCGCGCGCGCGGACCAGTGGGCGAATTACCAGCGAATCGCGCTTCGCCGTCTCGCGTCCGCGATGCCCTGGCGTGCTACCGCGCTGCGAGTGGGCGCGGCCGACTGAACAGAGCAGCGCCCCGGGTTTCCCGGGGCGCTTGCGAACGGTGGGGGGTATGGGGGGCCATTTCGGGGCCCCCCATCTTTACCGTCCTCGCTTGGCGAGGTACTCGGGGCCGACGAGGACTTCGCGGGGCTTGGCGCCGTCGCCGGGGCCGAGGACGCGGTCCTGCTCCATCATGTCGATGAAGCGCGCGGCCTTCGGATACCCCAGCCGCATGCGGCGCTGCAGGAACGAGATCGAGCCCTGGCGCTGGCCGATGACGAGGTGCACCGCGTCCCAGTAGAGATCGTCGCGGTCCGCGGCGTCCCCGCCCTCGGCGGCCTCCGCCTCCGTCGGCAGCACGACCTCCTCGTAGACCGCGGTCCCCTGCGTCCTCAAGAATTCGCACACCGCCTTGACCTCGTCGTCGGAGACCCAGGCGCCGTGCACGCGCAGCTGCTTGTTGGCCCCGGGCGGCACGTAGATCATGTCGCCGCGGCCGAGGAGCTGCTCGGCGCCGTTTCCGTCGAGCACCGTGCGCGAGTCGACCTTCGAGGCGACCTGGAAGGCGATGCGTGTCGGGAAATTGGCCTTGATGAGGCCGGTGACGACGTCGACCGACGGGCGCTGGGTCGCGATGATCAGGTGGATGCCGACGGCGCGCGCGATCTGCGCCAGCCGCACCAGCGACGTCTGCACCTCACCCGCCGAGACCATCATGAGATCTGCCAGCTCGTCGACGACGACGACCCAGTACGGCAGCTTCTCCTCCGGCGGGACGGCCTTGTTGTAGCCCTCGATGTTGCGCACCTGCTTGAGCTGCAGCGCCTTGTAGCGCTCGTCCATCTTGCCGACGATCCAGCGCAGCCGGGCGGCCGCCTCCTTGGCGTCGGTGACCACCGGCGACAGCAGATGCGGAATGCCTTCGTACACCGAGAGCTCGAGCCGCTTGGGATCCACCATGAGGAAGCGCACGTCGGCGGGGGTCGCCTTGTACAGGATCGAGCAGATCATCGAGTTCAGGCCGACCGACTTGCCGCTGCCGGTGGCGCCGGCCACGAGCAGGTGCGGCATCGCGGTGAGGTCGGCCACGACGGGCATGCCGTTGACGTCCTTGCCGAGGGCCAGCGGCAGCTTGCCCTTGGACTCGGCGAACTCCGCGGAGACGAAGATCTCGCGCAGGTAGACGGTGGCCCACTCGTCGTTGGGCACCTCCACGGCGACGGTGCCGCGTCCGGGAATCGGGCCCACGATGCGCACGCTGGCCGCCTTCAGCGCGAGGGCCAGATCGTCGGCGAGGTTCACCACCTGCGCGACCTTCACGCCGGCCGCCGGCTCGAACTCGTAGGAGGTGATGATCGGGCCGGGGCTCACCTGCA
>QHSB01000169.1 GCA_003220335.1 Candidatus Rokuibacteriota bacterium | reverse complement strand
TGGCTCTCGAACCCGAGCCTGGCCATGCCCGCCGTCATCGCCACCAACGTCTGGCGCGGCGTGCCCTTCTTCGCCATCATGCTGCTGGCCGGCCTGCAGGCCATTCCCGACGAGCTGCACGAGGCGGCGCGCGTGGACGGCGCCGGCGTGCTCGGGCGCTTCTGGTACATCACGCTGCCGATGCTGCGGCCGATCGTCGTGGTGGCCACGGCCACGCGCATCATCTGGACGTTCAACTACGCGGACCTCATCTTCGTGATGACGAGCGGCGGCCCCGCCAATGCCACGCAGATCACCTCGACCTACACGCTGCTGCAGGCGTACTCGAACCTCGACTTCGGCTATGCGGCCACCCTGTCGGTCGTGCTGCTGCTGATCATGCTCGCCTTCACCACCCTCTACCTGCGCGTCACGCGCGGGGTGGAGCCGGTGGCTTGAAGGCGCGCGCCGGCCTCGACACGGCCGAGCGCGTGCTCGGCGGCCCCGTGCTCTGGGCCGGGCTCGTGCTGCTCACCGCCTTCGCGATGGCCCCGTTCGTGTGGGTGCTGCTGGCCTCGTTCAAGACGCGCGCCGAGCTCTACGTCACGCCGCTCGTGTGGCTGCCCGCCTCGCTGAGCGTCACCAATTACGTGGAGGCGTGGACCTCGAAGCTGACGCCGTTCAGCCGGTTCTTCGCCAACAGCCTCTGGGTCTCGTCGGCCACCATGGTGGCCACCACGGCCATCTCGGTGCTGGCCGGCTACGCGCTGGCGCGCTTCCGGTTCGCGGGGCGGCAGACGGTGATGATGATGTTCCTGGCCACGCAGATGTTCCCGGCCGTGCTGCTCATCGCGCCGCTGCTCGCGCAGTGGCACGCCCTGGGCCTCATCGACACCTACCAGGTGCTGATCTACTCGAACTTCTCGTTCACGGTGCCGTTCACGGTGTGGATGCTCGTCGGCTACTTCGAGTCGATCCCGCGCGAGCTGGAGGAGTCCGCGCTCATGGACGGCTGCGGGCGCTTCGGCGCCCTCTGCCGCGTGGTGCTGCCGCTGGCCGCGCCCGGTGTGGCCGCCACCGCCATCTTCGCCTTCGTGTCGTCGTGGAGCGAGCTGCTCTTCGCGATCACGTTCACGTCGCAGACCGAGATGCGCACGCTCTCCGCCGGGCTGCTGTTCATGGTCGGCCAGTACGAGATCCAGTGGGGCCAGCTCTCCGCCGGCGTCATCATCAGCACGCTGCCGGTGGCCGTGCTCTTCACGTTCCTGCAGCGCCACCTCATCCGGGGACTGACGGCGGGCGCGCTCAAGGGGTGAGCCACCCGGCCCTCGACGTCGTGGTGGCGCGGCCCGGGTGCCCGTCGCCGGTGGGACCGTGCCGCGTCCGCTTTCCCGATCCGCGCGAGGCCGACGCCGACGGCCTGCTCGCCAGCGGCGGCGACCTCGAGCCGCCCACGCTGCTGGCCGCCTACCGCCGCGGCGTCTTCCCGTGGCCCGCCGACGGCGTCGACCTGCTCTGGTGGTCGCCGGATCCGCGCGCCGTGCTCCCGCCCGACGGCGTGCACGTCTCCCGGTCCCTCGCGCGCACGCTGCGCCGCGGCGGGTTCCGCGTGACCATCGACGCGGCGTTCGACGACGTCGTGGCCGGCTGCGCCGACCGCGGCGACGACGACGAGACGTGGATCACGCCGGCCATCCGCGAGGCCTACGCACGGCTGCACGGGCTGGGCTGGGCGCACAGCGTCGAGGTCTGGGTCGACGGCGCGCTCGCGGGCGGGCTCTACGGGGTCGCGATCGGCGGGCTCTTCGCGGCGGAGTCGATGTTTCACCGGCGGACCGACGCCTCCAAGGTGGCGCTCGTCGCGCTGGCCCAGCACGCGCGCGCGGTGGGCGTGGAGCTGATCGACGTGCAGATGCCGACGCCGCATCTGGCCGCCATGGGCGCGCGCACGCTGGCGCGTGACGCGTACCTGGCCGCGCTCGCGCGCGCGGTGGCGTGCCCGGTGAATTTCACCGGCGTCGACGGCGTCTCACCGGTAGAGTGAAGCCATGCGCTACGCCCTGGCCCTCCTGACCCTCGTCCTCGTCGCGGCGCCCGCGGCGGCCCAGACGGCGGCGGTCTCGCTCGACGACGTCGTGCGCGGTGTCGAGGCCGCGTACAGCCGCATGACCGATCTCAAGGCGGAGATCTCGCAGACGTCGTTCAACAAGAGCCTCAACCAGACGATCCCCGCGGCGGGGACGGTCTACCTGAAAAAAGGCGGCAAGCTGCGCTGGGAATACACCGAGCCGACGCGACAGGTGATCGTGTCGGACGGCAAGACGATCTGGCTCTACACGCCGCAGCTGAACCAGGTGAACACCGGTCCCGCGCCCGAGGCGCTGGCCGGCCCCGCCGGCTCGTTCCTCAGCGGCCTCGGCAAGCTGCGCGAGCACTTCAACGTGCGCCTGCTCAACCCGGCGCAGCCCAAGGACGCCGAGGGCAACGTGGTGCTCGACCTCTCGCCCAAGCAGCCGCTGCCGACACTGAACCGGCTGATCCTGTCGCTCGATCCCAACGGCTGGCAGGTGCGCAAGGCCGTCGTCTACGACCAGTTCGAGAACACGGTCACCATGAAGTTCAGCAAGCTGGCCATCAACTCCGGCCTCGAGGACAAGCTCTTCGCGTTCGTGCCGCCGAAGGGCACCGCGACCGTGCCGCTGAAGTAACGTCACGCGGCGCCGAGCGTCACGCCCGAGGCGGCAAGCGCGGCGGCGCCGGCGAGGACGGGGCGCGCGCCGTGCTTGCGCACGGCGAGCCGGCGGCCGAGGTGATAGTGCAGTCGGCGAGCAAGCATTTCCACCGCGCGCCAGTCCCAGGCGTCGACCGGCCCGAGGGAACTCGCCAGCGTCTCCTCCCACCTCCGGGCGCGCGCTTCACTGCTGTACTTGAGATCCGACGGGCGGAGCGTGCTCTCGCTCACGAGCCCGAACTGCAGGTTGACGAGCCCCCAGCCGTCGATCATGTGCCAGTACGTGTGTCCGCTCACGGGGCCCGGCGCGAGCGCGATCCGCCGGAACGTCGGCTTGGGACCGAGCGCCGGTGACCACAGCAAGATGTTGATGAAGCGCCGTGATGGGCCCGCGGCCGGGAAGGCGTCGAGGACCTCGTCGGTGCTGCTGAGCTCTTTCAGTGCCTCGCCGTAGCGCGAATACGCTTCGAACACGCGGCAGCCCAGCTCGCCGAACATGAAGGTGAGGAGCGCGGCCGCGTCCTCGCGTGCAGCGTAGAAGCGAAACGTCGGCATCTCAGGCGCGCCGGCCGAGCAGGAAGGCGCGCACGGCCGGATCCTCGCTCAGCCCGATCGCGCGGTCGTACGCCTCGCCGGCCTCCGCCGCGCGCCCGAGCGCTGTCAGCACGTGGCCGCGCAGCGCCCAGTACGGCTGATACGTCGCGACCTCGTCAGGCGGGATCGCGTCGAGCGCCGCCAGCCCAGCCTCGGCGTCGCGCGCCTCCCCCAGGGCGGCGGCGTGAGCGACACGCGCGCCCATCGTCGGCGCGTGGCGCAACAGGCCCTCGTACAGCAGCGTGACGGCCTCCCAGTCGGTCTCGCCGGTTCGGACGCGCTGGGCGTGAACGGACTGGATCGCCGCCTCCAGCTGAAACCGTCCGGCCGCCTTTAATCGTGCGGCGCCCGCCAGGACCTCCTCCGCCTCCTCGATCATCGGTCGTGACCAGCGCCTCAAATCCTGGAAGCCCAGCGGTACGTACGCGCCGGCGGCGTCCCGACGAGCGGCGCGCCGGGCCTCGCAATGGAGCATCAGCGCCAGGAGTCCCTGAGCCTCAGGCTCGTCCGGCCGCAGCCGCGCCACGAGTCGGCCGAGCCAGATCGCCTCCTCGGCCAGCCCGTGCCGGCGCGGATCGGCGCCGGCCACGTCCTCCCAGCCGCTGCCGTAAGCGGCGTAGATCGCCTCGAGGACGGCGTCGAGCCGCGCGGTGAGCTCGCCCGGCGCCGGGATCTCGAAGCGGATGCCGGCTTCGCGGATCTTCGCCTTCACGCGCACCAGGCGCTGGCTCATCGTGGCCGGCGCGACGAGGAACGCCGAGGCGATCCGCGCGGCGTCGAGCCCGAGCACGGTCTGCAGCATCAGCGGTGTGCGCGCGGCCTCGTCGATCGCCGGGTGCGCGCAGACGAAGAGCAGCGCCAGCCGCTCGTCGGGAAACGCTGCAGGCGAGGCGTCGGCCCGCTCGTCCAGCATGACCTTCAGATCGGCCTCGGCGGCCGCCGCGACGCCGGCGTGGCGCGCGCCGTCTACCAGGCGGCGCCGCGCGGCGGTGAGCAGCCAGGCCACGGGGTTGTCGGGCACGCCGGTGCGCGGCCACGTCTCGAGCGCGGCGAGCAGCGCGTCGCCGAGCGCGTCTTCCGCGCGCGCCACATCGCGCCAGCGCGCGGCGAGGTACGCGAGCAGCCGTCCGTACGACGCGCGCGCCGCGAGCTCGGCCGCCTGGCCGGCGTCCCTCACATCCTGAGGTTGGGCCGCACCTCGGCCGCGCCGGTGGCGGCCGACGGACAGCGCGCCGCCCACTCCAGCGCACGGTCGAGGTCCGGCACGTCGATGACGTAGTAGCCGCCGAGCTGCTCCTTCGTGTCGGCGAACGGGCCGTCCTGCACGCGGCGCTTGCCGCCCGGCTGCCGCACCGTGGTCGCCGTGGGCGGCGGCTCGAGCCCGGCGCCGCCGACCATCACGCCGGCCTCGCGCAGCGCCGTGGTGTACGCGCGGTAGGCGCCCCAGTAGGCGTCCTTGCGCTTGGGGTCGGTGCGGGCGGCCAGCTCGGCCTGCGTCTCGTAGACCAGAATCGTGTATTGCATGGCGTCTTCCTCCTCGACCGTATGACGCGCGACCGGAGCCGATTTCGACCGACCGGGTGGTAGTCTATATCCCCATGGCTGCTGAGAACTCGTTCGATATCGTGTGCAAGATCGACATGCAGGAGGTCACCAACGCGCTCGACCAGGCGCGGCGCGAGATCGAGACGCGCTACGACCTCAAGGGCACGAAGAACGAGGTCACGCTCGACAAGACCGACATCGTCCTGGTCTCGCCCGACGACATGAAGCTCAAGGCGGTGACCGACATCCTCCAGTCCAAGCTGCACAAGCGCGGCATCCCGCTCAAGGGCCTGACGTACGGCACGGTGGAGACCGCCTCGGGCGGTGTGCTCAAGCAGAAGATCGCGCTGCAGCAGGGCATCCCGATGGAGAAGGCCAAGGAGATCGTGCGCCTCGTGAAGGACAGCAAGATCAAGGTGCAGGCCTCGATCCACGAGGACAAGGTGCGGATCTCGGGCAAGAGCCGCGACGATCTTCAGGCCGTCATGAAGCTCGTTCGCGACAAGGACTTCGGGATCGCGATCAATTTCGACAACCGCCGGACGATATGAAAGTCCATCTCACCACGCTGGGCTGTCCGAAGAACCAGGTCGACTCCGAGCTGATGCTCGGCCGTCTCGCCGCCGCCGGCCATCCGATCGTCGAGCGCGCCGAGGAGGCGGAATGCCTCATCGTCAACACGTGCGCCTTCATCGATCGCGCGCGCGAAGAATCCGTGAACACGATTCTCGCGCTGGCCAAGCTCAAGCAGCGCGGGGCCTGCCGCGCGCTGATCGTCACCGGCTGCCTCACCCAGCGCTATGGCGGCGAGATCCTGAAGGAGATGCCGGAGGTCGACTCCATCCTGGGCACCTCCGGCCTCGAGCGCATCGTCGACCTCGTCGGCCAGGCCGCCAACCGCGAGGACTGGGCGTCGTCGGCCCCGCCCGGCTATCTCTACGATGCGGCCGCGCCGCGCCTGCTCACGGCGAGGGTGCCGTACGCGTACGTGAAGATCGCCGAGGGCTGTGACATGGGCTGCACCTTCTGCGCCATTCCACAGTTCCGCGGCAAGCATCGCAGCCGTCCGCTGCGCGACATCGTCGCGGAGGTCGAGGGGCTCGCGACGCGCGGCGTGCAGGAGGCCATTCTCGTGTCTCAGGACACGCTCGCCTACGGACGGGACATCGCCGGCAACGGCGACATCGGTGACCTGCTGCTGGCGCTCGGCGAGGACACGCGGATGCCGTGGATCCGCCCGATGTACCTGCATCCCGCGCACGTCAACGAGCGCGTGCTCGACAAGTTCGCGCGCGCGCGCATCGTGCCGTACGTGGACATGCCCGTGCAGCACGGCGACGACGGCGTGCTGCGCGCGATGCGGCGCGCGGTCACCGCGGGGCGGATGCTCGAGATCGTCGGCCGGTTCCGCGCGGCGATGCCGGAGGTGACGCTGCGCACCACCGTGCTCGTCGGCTTTCCCGGCGAGACGCCCGCCGCGTTCGAAAACCTCCTGGCGTTTCTCGAGGACGCTCGCTTCGACCGCCTCGGCGTGTTCACCTACTCGCCCGAAAGCGGCACCCCCTCGCCCGACTTCCCCGACCAGGTCGACCCGGACGTCGCCGCCGAGCGTGCGGCCATCGTGCAGGATCTCCAAGATCGGATCGCGTGGGATCGAAACGCCAAGCTCGTCGGCGCAGTCGTGGACGTGCTCGTGGACGGGCCGAGCGAGGATCCGGCGTTCGCCTGGGAAGGCCGCACGGCCGGCCAGGCGCCGGAGATCGACGGCGTCGTCTATCTCCGCGACCGCGCCGCCTTCACGCCGGGGCGCTTCGCGCGCGCGCGCATCGCCGAGGTGGAAGGCTACGAGCTCGTCGGCGAGCGCGCCTGATAACGTGGGGGGCCCCGACATGGCCCCCCACACCCCCCAAACGCTCGGGGCGCCCCGGCGGAGCCGTGGCACCCCTCGATAGCCCTCCCGTGTCCCCGGCCACGCGGGTGGCGCTGGTCATCGCCACCGTCGGCGGCGCGGGCTTCGCCCCCGTGGCGCCCGGCACCGTCGCCAGCGCGTTGACCGTCCTCCTGCTCTGGGTCGTGCCGTTCTCCCGCGCCGGGCTCGTGCTCTTCTTCGTCCTCGTCGCCGCGATCGGCACCTGGGCGGCCGGGCACGCCGAGCGCGCGCTCGGCAGCAAGGACCCCGGCGCGATCGTGATCGACGAGGTTGCCGGCATGACGCTCTCGGTGCTCGTGCTGCCGCTGACGATCCCTGTGCTCGCGGTCGCGTTCGTGCTCTTCCGCGTATTC
>QHSB01000168.1 GCA_003220335.1 Candidatus Rokuibacteriota bacterium | reverse complement strand
GCGAGCCGCAGCCGTAGGCGAGGCGAGCCTGTGATCGGCGGCGTGCGAGTGGTCGGCGTGGCCGCCGACGCCGCGTCGGGCGGCGATCCCACCGCGCCCGTGCAGGCGGCCCTTCTCGCCGCGGGTGTGCCGGTGGAAGGCCGCGTGCTCGTCGACGACGACGAGGCGGCGCTCGAACGCGCGCTCGGTGTGGAGGCGCCGCTCGCCGTTGTCGTCGCGGGACCCGGCGGGTCGGCGGGAGAAACGGTGCGGCGCGTGCTCGCGCGGCTCGCCGGCGCGCGCCTCGTGCTCAACGAGCGGATGCTCGCCGCGCTGGAGGCGTCGTATCGACGGCAGGATCGGCCG
>QHSB01000167.1 GCA_003220335.1 Candidatus Rokuibacteriota bacterium | reverse complement strand
CCGCGCCCCAGCGTTCAAGTAGAATGACCGCCAGTCACGGGAGGCGGCCATGCCGATCAGCATCACGCGGGTGTACACGCGCACGGGAGACCGGGGCGAGACGGCCCTCGTGGGCGGCCGGCGCGTGCCGAAGGACTCGCCGCGCATCGCGGCGTACGGCACCATCGACGAGCTCAACGCCGCGGTCGGGCTCGCGCGCGTGTTCAACGCGGAGCGGATGACGGGACGGGGCGCGGGCCGCGAGCGCCATCGCTGGCTGGACGAGGTCCTCAAGAAGATCCAGAACCAGCTGTTCGATCTCGGCAGCGAGCTGGCCACGCCCCCGGACGCCGCGTACGAGGGCATGTTCAGGATGGGCGAGGGCGAGGTCTCCGAGCTGGAGAAGCTCATGGACCACTGCCAGAAAGATCTGGCGCCGCTGAAGTCCTTCACGCTGCCGGGTGGCGGCCGGATCCAGGGGTTCCTGCACCAGGCGCGCACGGTGTGCCGGCGCGCGGAACGCGAGGTCTTGGCGCTGTCCCGCGTGGAGGAGATCGGCGAGTGGCCGCTGCGCTACGTCAACCGGCTGAGCGATCTGTTCTTCGTGCTCGGCCGCTGGGTGGGCAAGCACATGGGTGAGCCCGAATATCTCTGGGAGCGTGGCTTGTCGTCGCACGCCCGGCGGAGGGCCAAATGAAGCCGCAGGCGCTGATCGCGGGTGTCCACGAGTTTCCGGAGCGCAAGACGGCGAAGAGCATGCTCGAGATCCAGGCGCTCTCCGCGCGGGCGGCCCTGGAGGACGCCGGGCTGTCGAAGAACGACGTCGACGGCTACTTCACCGTCGCCGCCAATCCCGGCATCGGGCCGCTGCCGATCGTCGACTACCTGAACCTCAATCCGAAATACATCGACGGCACCACGATCGGCGGCTCGTCGTTCGTCGCGCACGTCAATCACGCCGCGGCGGCCATCGCCCAGGGGCGCTGCCGCGTGGCGCTGATCACCTACGGCAGCACGTCACGCTCGTCCGGGGTGGCCGTCGGCACGCGCGAGCGCATCTCCGGCGACTATCTCGATCAGTTCGAGGCGCTCTACGGCACCTCCACCGTCGGCCTCTACGCCATGGTGGCGCGGCGTCACATGCACGAGTACGGCACGACCTCCGAGCAGCTCGCCGAGATCGCGGTGGCCACGCGCAGGCACGCGTCGCTGAACCCGCTGGCCCTCTATCGCGACCCCATCACGGTCAAGGACGTGCTGGCCTCGCCGATGATCTCGGCACCGCTGCACCTGCTGGACTGCTGCGTGATCACCGATGGCGGCGGCGCCCTCGTCGTCGTGCATCCGGACCTCGCGCGGGATCTGAAGAAGCCGCCGGTGCGGCTGCTCGGCAGCGCGGAGGCCATCGCGCAAACCTCGGGCGGCCGCCGCGACTTCCTCGTCTCGGCCGCCGCCGAGTCCGGACCGCGTGCGCTGGCCGAGGCGGGCGTCTCGCACCGCGACGTCAGCATGGCGATGGTCTACGACTCGTTCACCATCACCGTGCTCGTCACGCTGGAGGACCTCGGCTTCTGCAAGAAGGGACAGGGCGGCGCCTTCGTCTCCGGCGGCCGCATCGCGCTGGGTGGCGAGCTGCCGATCAACACCGACGGCGGCGGGCTCTCGTCCAACCATCCGGGGATGCGCGGCATCTTCCTGGTCGTCGAGGCGGTCAAGCAGCTGCGTGGCGAGTGCGGCGAGCGCCAGGTGAAGGACGGCCGGGTGGCGCTCGTGCACGGCACCGGGGGCGCGCTCGGCAACCGCCACTCCGGCGCCACGCTGATTCTCGGGAGGTCGTGATGGCCGACTACGCGAAGCCGCTGCCGGAGATCACCGCCGAGTCCAAGCCGTTCTGGGACGCCTGCGCGCGCCACGAGCTGCTGGTGCAGACGTGCCGCGTGTGCGGCAACGTCCAGTATTACCCGCGTGGCCTCTGCGCCGCCTGCTGGAGCGCGGAGGTCGAGTGGACGCCGAGCCGCGGGCGCGGCCGCGTCTACACCTTCACGGTCACCCACCGCACGCAGGCGCGCGGCTTCCGCGACGAGCTGCCCTACGTGCTGGCGTGGATCGAGCTCGACGAAGGCGTGCAGGTCATGAGCAACATCGTCGGCGTCGATCCGGCCAAGGTCTCGATCGGCATGCCCGTGCGCGTGACCTTCGACGACGTGAAAGAGGGACTGAGCATCCCGAAGTTCACGGCGGCGTGAGGCGCCGGGGCACGACCCCGGTGGATTTGACAGCCTGCCCTGCTGCGCCGACACTTCGTGATGTCGGCAAAGGAGGGTTCACGATGCCAAAAGTGCTTCGGTGCGGGGATCTGATGCCGGGCTGCAATGCGGTGATCGAAGGCAAGGACGAGGCCGAAGTGATGGCCAAAGGCGCGGAGCATGCGAAGACCGCGCACAAGATGACGACGATGCCACCCGAGATGGCAACCAAGGTCAAGGCGGCCATCAAAGACAAGAAGTAACCGCAAGGGCAGTGGCGTGGACCCGAGTCCCGGTGGACCCGGGTCCACTCAACCCCTTCACAGCTACGCCGCGATAGCCGGCGCCACCCGCATGACCACGTAACCGCCCACCGCGCCGGCCCCGAAGCCCGGCGCGAACACCCGCAGGGGCCGGTCGATGACGCCCTCGCGCACAGCGTCGTGCAGGGCGAGGGGAATCGACGCCGCCGAGGTGTTGCCGATGCGCTCGATGTTGAAGTAGAGGCGCTCCGCCGGCAGTCCGGCCCCGCGAGCCAGGTTCGTCACCATGGTCTTGTTCGCCTGGTGGGGCACCACGAGGTCGATCGACTCGAGGAGCGAGCGCGCACGCCCGTCGGGATCGGGCAGTGCGCTCAGCTCGCCGACCATCTGGCTCAGATAGCGGCTGACGAGCGCGCGCACCTCGGGACCGTGCACGGTGATGCTGTTGTCGAAGGTCGGGTTCGGCCAGATGATCGATTCCACTTCACTCATCGGCCCACTCGCGTAGGTCTGAAATACTTCCAGGTCGGGCGGGGCGCCGGCAGGCGCCGGACCCAGCACCAGCGCGCCGGCGCTGTCGCCGAAGATCATGCGCGAGGCCCGCACGGTGCCGATCTTGTCCGAGAACTTCTCGGCGCACACGACGAGGGCCGGCCGGCCGGTTTCCTGGAGCAGGCGGGCGGCCTGGGACAGCCCGTAGGCCAGCCCGGCGCAGGCGGCGACCAGGTCATAGGATGCGTGAGTCTGGAGGATGCCGAGCTGGCCGGAAATCCAGGCCGCCACCGAGGGACACGCGCGCGTGCTGGTGCACGAGCAGAAGAGCACGGCGCCGATCTCCTCCGGCTGCCGCCCGGACTTGACGAGCGCGGCGCGGGCCGCGCGCAGCGCCAACTCCTCGAGAGTCAGCTCCGTGTACAGGCGCTGCACGATACCCGTCTTCGCCCGGATCTCCTCGGCCGTCATCGGTGACCAGCAGTAGGCGGCGTTGCGGACGAGGTCTTCGTTGGTGCAGGCGCGCTCGCCCTTGCACACGGCCAGCGCCTCCAGCCGCGGCATGACCGTGAAGCGCGCACGAACGTCGACCGGCGCACACGGCGTTACCGGTGTCCGCGGCGGCGAGGGACGCGGCGTGATGAGCGGCCGCGGCTGGCCGTCACGCGCGCGGCGGATGAAGCGCGCGACATCGGCGTTACGCGGATGGAGCACGACGACGACGTCGTCATCGGCCAGGTCCTTGACCGACACCAGCCGCGCCTGCTCGCGGTCCCACCGGAACTGGTCGTGCAGCACCATCGCGTGCCGCATGAGCGCCTCCAGCTCCGGCACGGGGTGCGCGTAGCCCAGGATGTCGTCGACGGTGTACCCGGGATAGTCCGGCGCGTAGTTCAGCAACCGGCACACGAGCGTGTCGGGCCGTGCCAGCGCCTCGCCGACGGTCGGGTTCAGGGCTGCGATGCCGACGCCGGCGGTCTGGCGGCTGCGGAAGACGTCGAGCAGGATACCGAACATCACGTCCTCGGCGCGCTCATCGCTTCCCGGCGGCAGGCCGCGATATCCGGCCTGGAGCGCACCGATCGCCGGTCCGGCATCGACATCGATCAGTCGAGGCAGGAAGACGTCGGCGCGCTGGCGGGCAACGTCGCGCCAGCGCGTCGGGCGCCGCTCGTACATGGTCATGGCGTAGCGGTCGATCCAGAACAGGTGGCCGGCCAGGTCGCGCAGCAGCCAGTAGCGCTGCCGATAGTCGCCCTCGGCCAGACGCCCGACGATCTCCGTCTCCGTACGGGCTTTGTCCTCGAAGTCACGTCGAATAACGGCCTCGAACTCCTCCAGCGTGTCGAACACCGAGAAGTCCAGCTCGGGGAGGAAGTTGAACGGGAAGACGATGCGACCGTAGCGATCGAGCACGAACGGCTTCATGTCGCGCGCACCTCCGGGAAGTGAGTCGACGGTCAGGCTATCGGCGCGCGCACGACGCGACAAGACGGGAAAATATTTTCCGGCGGATGTAGAAGGGACATTCGAGAGCCGAGGCGCTCCCACGATCGTGGGAGCGCCGATCGGCTCGACGTTCGAGACGCTGCTAAGGCACGCTCACGTTCTGGATATCGCCGTGATTCCCGCCGCGGTCGGCCGACGCGTTCTTCCATTCGTGCACGACGAGCATCTGGTCGCCCGCGCTGTAGTGGAAGAAGAACGTGGTCACCGGGCAGGTGGCGGGATAGCAGGCGGTGAAGTGCGTGTCGATGAAGGTGGTCGTCGTGCAGGGGAGTGTGTTCAGCACGGCGTCGCAATTCGGGCTCGTCGACATCTGAATCGTCCCCGGCGGCAGCGGAATGGTGAAGTATCCGTGCATGCTGCCGGTCACCCCGGCGTTGACGATGCCGGCAGGGAACCCGTCGCTGGGGTCACACGCGCCCGGGCTTGGCCCGAACATCGTGACGAAGCTTCCGTCCTTGAACTGCTCGACGATCAGGAACGTGCCATCCGGGTTCGTCCTGACCGTGAAGACCCTGTTGAACGTGTCCGTCGCCCAATCATTTCCGCAGGTACTCGAATCAGGCGAGCTGCTCGGATATGGCCCATAGTGCTGCGTGCCGTTGGGATCGAGCAGCGTGGAAAGGTCGGCGACGGAGAAGACGTCGTCGGCCGGGCTGGACAGGAGGCTCGGCACGGCTGGAGGGGAAACGGAGCCGTCGGGACCTCCGAACGCCGACGGCGATATGAGCAGGACCGAGACGACAATCACGACTGGCGCGAGTCGCGAGGTGGCCATGAGTCCACCTTTCTGGCTGACCTCTGGCGTTCCGCCTGACGGTCGGCCGGCTATGGGTTGTTGGGAGCGACCGCGACCGCACGAGCAAGGAGCGCGCCAGAGGCGATCCTCCGCGTCGAGATCGGGGCTGCGCACGCCGCTGCGACCGCACGATGGAACTTCGCGATCGCAGCAAGTCACGGTGCCGACGACTGAAAACGGACGGGTGATGCACGGCACATGCACCGTGTGTTCGGTGCGGGCGACGGCCTCGAGGGCAGAGGAATCGCCGTGACAGTCTGCCGTCGGCTAAAAAACTACACAAGAGCGGAACCATCATTCCACGGCCTCGCGCCCCCGCGCGGAGTGCTTATACCTCCAGCCACTCCTTGCGCACGCCATCGTTGCGCCGCAAATCTGCCGGCGTGCCCTCGAAGACGACGCGGCCGTGGCCCATCACGTACGCCCGGCGCGAGATGGTGAGCGCGATGGTGAGCTTCTGCTCGACGAGCAGGATCGAGACGCCGCGCTTGGCGATCTGGACGAGCAGATCGGCCACCTGGGTGACGAGCATCGGCGCCAGGCCTTCCGTCGGCTCGTCGATCATGATCAGATGCGGGTCGCCCATGAGCGTGCGGCAGATCGTGAGCATCTGCTGCTCGCCGCCGGAGAGCACGCCGCCGGGATTGTCGGCGCGCTGCCGCAGCATCGGAAACAAGGCGAACATGTCGTCCATCGTCCAGCGTCCCGGGCGCCGCGTGTTCTTCACGCCGAGGAGCAGGTTCTGGCGGACGGTGAGGGTGGGGAAGATGTCGCGGTTCTCGGGGACGTAGCCCAGGCCCTTGCGCGCGATGACGTAGGGCGGCAGCCCGCAGATCTCCTCGTCGCGGAAGCGAACGGAGCCGGCGGCGTGGACGTCGCCCATGATCGCCCGGATGGTCGTCGAGCGCCCGACGCCGTTGCGCCCGAGCAGGCTGACGATCTCGCCCTCCCCGACGGTCAGCGTCACGCCGTGCAGGATATGGCTCTTGCCGTAGAACGCGTGCAGGTCCGAGACGGCGAGCATCAGGCGACGCTCTGCGGCGTGCCGAGATACGCCTCCTGCACGGCCGCGTTGGCGCGGATGCGCTCGGGCGTGTCGTGGGCGATGACCTCGCCGTAGACCAGCACGGCGATGCGGTCGGCGAGGTCGAACACGACGCTCATGTCGTGCTCGACCATGAGCAGGGTCTTGCCCGCCGTCACCTGGCGGATGAGCGCGATCACGTGCTCGGTCTCGCTGCGGCTCATCCCCGCCGTCGGCTCGTCGAGCAGGATCACGTCGGCGCCGCCGGCGATGGTGATACCGATCTCCAGCGCGCGCTGCTCGGCGTAGGACAACACGCCCGCCGGCACCTCGCGGCGCGCCGTGAGGTTCAGCTGCTCCAGCACCGTCTCGGCGCGCTCGTTCACGGCGCGGGCGGTGCTCACGCGGTGCCAGAAGGAATAGCGGTAGCCGGCCCCCCACAACGCCGCGCAGCGGAGATTTTCGAACACGGTCATGCGCGTGAAGATGTTGGTCACCTGGAAGGAGCGCGCAAGGCCGAGGCGGTTGATCTCGTAGGGCGTGAGATCCGTGACGTCCTCGCCCTTGACGCGGATCCGGCCGGTGGTGACCCGATACTTCCCCGTGATGAGGTTGAAGAGCGTGGACTTGCCGGCGCCATTGGGTCCGATCAGCGCCTGGCGCGTCCCCGCCTCCAGCACCAGGCTCACGCCGCGGATGATCGGCGTCGAGCCGAATGATTTGCGCACCTCGACGAGCTCGATGGCGGCGGTCGTGCTCACAGGCCCGCCTCGCCGGTGGCGGCGGCTCGTACCGCCACGGGTGGCCGACTCGCCTGGGCGAAGGCCGACGCCGCGCGCGGCGCCGTCCAGCGCACGCCCAGCGCGCCCACCACCACCAGCGCCGCGAAGGCCAGCCACGGCGTGAGCGTGCGCGGCGCGATGGCCATCCAGAACAGGCGCTTGGTCGTGCCCGCCCCCTCGGAGACCGCGACGAAGTGGATCATCTCGAGGAGCCCGACGATGCCGACGGCGGCGACGAGGGCGAGGCGCCGGTCAGCAGATAGGGCCCCACGAGCCGGCCGATGCGCCGCGCGCGCCAGGCCGGCGCATGGAGCATGAGCACACCCGCGAGGCCCATCGGCACGAAGAGCACGGTGGCCAGGAACAGGATGCCGAGGTAGAGCAGCCACATGCCCGTGTAGTCGCTGAGCATGGACTGCAAGAACGTGAAGACGACGGCGCCGATGATCGGTCCGACGAAGGAGCCGATGCCGCCGATGTAGGTCATGAGCAGCACCGCGCCGGAGGCGGTGAGGCCCATGTTCTCGGCGGTGAGGATCTCGTAGTTCACCGCGAAGAGCCCGCCGGCGATGCCGGCGAAGAAACCGGCCGCGCAGAACGAGACGAGGCGGACGCGATTCTGGCTATAGCCCACGAACTCCGCGCGCTCGGGATTGTCGCGCACGGCGTTGGCCATGCGCCCGACCGGCGTGCGTGAGAATGCGTACATCGCGAGCGCGGCCACGAACAGCCAGAAGGCGATCAGGTAGTAGACTTCACGGTCGCGCGTGAACGGCAGGCCGAGCAGCAGCGGCGCCTTCGAGCGGTTGGTGGTGATGCCCTCCTCGCCGCCGAAGAAGCGGTCGAAGATCAGCGAGGAGGCGGCCATCAGCTCGGCCACGCCGAGCGAGATCATCGCGAAGACCGTGCCCGCGCGCCGCGTGGAGAACGAGCCGAAGAGGATCGCGAAGGCGAGGCCGCCGAGGCCGCCGATCAGGGGCAGCACGGGGACCGGCAGATAGATCGCGCCGCGCCCCGACAGGTTCAGCACGTGGGCGGCGATGAAGCCGCCGAGGCCGAAGTAGACGGCGTGGCCGAACGAGAGCATACCGCCCTGGCCGAGGAGCATGTTGTAGGAGAGCGCGAACACGACGGCGATGCCCATCTGGTTCATGATCGCGATGGCGGTGCCCGTGTGCACGACCTGCGGCAGTACGAGCAACCCGACGGCGGCGGCGACCCAGAGACCGTAGCGGCGCGCGCGCGCCGCGTGCGCGACGCCGGCGCCGGCGAACGGGCGCGTGGTGGCGGTGCTCACGTCTCGCGGGTCCCGAAGAGACCGGTGGGACGCACGATCAGCATCAGCACCAGCAGCACGTAGGGCAGGATCGGCGCCACCTGGGCGATCGTCACCTTCCAGAGGTCGTGCAGGGCGCCGCCGGAGGCCACGGGCACGCCGACGGCGGCGAGGGTGCCGCCGACCGAGACGTCCATGGCGACCGCGAAGGTCTGCACGATGCCGATCAGCAGCGAGGCCACGAAGGCGCCGGTGAGCGAGCCGAGGCCGCCGATGACGACGACGACGAACACGATGCTGCCGAGCACCTGCGCCATGCCGGGGAAGGTGCCGAGCACCGGGCCGGCGATCACGCCGGCCAGGCCCGCCAGCGCCGAGCCGATGCCGAAGACCACCATGAACACGCGCGGCACGTTGTGGCCGAGCATGGCCACCATCTGCGGGTGCGTGAGCGAGGCCTGGATGATGAGGCCGGCGCGGGTGCGCGTGAGGATCACGAAGATGAAGCCGAAGATGGCGATGGCCACCACGAGCATGAAGGCCTTGTA
>QHSB01000085.1 GCA_003220335.1 Candidatus Rokuibacteriota bacterium | reverse complement strand
CACCAATCTTCTTCGCTTCGGCCTCAAGGTGCTGCCGGCGCGCGATGCCGCACGGCTGATCGCGGCGCTCGTGGCGCGCATCGCGTGGCACGTGAGCCGCCGCAACCTCAAGCTCGCGCTCTCGATCGTCCTGGCCTTCGCCCACAACGCGCGCCGGCTGCCCGACACGCTGGCCGCCCGCCGCCGCGTCCGCGACGGCGCGCGCCACGACCACGCCGCCGTCGTCCGGAGGTTCACCGCGCCATGATCGCCTCCCCCGTTCTCGTCACCGGCGGCGCGGGCTTCATCGGCTCCCACCTCGTGGAGGCGCTCCTCGCGCGCGGCGCCGGCGTGCGCGTGCTCGACTCGCTCGAGCCCCAGGTGCACGGCGTCGGCGCCACCCGCGCGCGCCACCTGCCGGCCGGCGTGGAGCTGGTGCACGCTTCCGTCTGCGACGCCGCGGCCGTCGACCGCGCGCTGGCGGGCGTGGGCTCCGTCGTCCACCTCGCGGCGCAGGTCGGGGTGGGGCAGTCCATGTACGCGATCGTGCCCTACGTCGACGACAACGTGCGCGGCACCGCGGTCCTGCTCGACCGCCTCGCCAACGGTGGCCATCACGTTCGGCGCCTCGTCGTCGCGTCGTCGATGTCGATCTACGGCGAGGGCCGGTACCGCTGCCCGTCGTGCGGCCCCGTGGCGCCGGCGCCGCGCCCGCTCGCGCAGCTGCAGGCGCGCGACTGGGAGCTGCTCTGCCCGGCGTGCGGGACCACCACCACGCCGGCGCCGTGCGACGAGGACAAGCCGATCGCGCCGACGTCGGTGTACGCGGTGACCAAGCGCGACCAGGAGGATCTCTGCCTCTGCGTCGGCCGCGCGTACGGCATCGGCACCGTCGCCCTCCGGCTCTTCAACGTGTACGGCCCCCGCCAGGCGCTCTCCAACCCGTACACCGGCGTCGGCGCGATCTTCTCGTCGCGCCTGCTCAACGGCCAGCGGCCGCTCGTGTTCGAGGACGGCCGCCAGAGCCGCGACTTCGTCCACGTGAGCGACATCGTCGAGGCCTTCTGCCTGGCGCTGGAGCGCCCGGACGTCGTCGACGTGGCGCTCAACGTGGGCACCGGGCGCTCGACCTCGGTGGCCGCGCTCGCGGAGGCGATCGCGCGGTCGATGGGCGTGGCGCTGGCGCCGGAGATCGTCGGCCGGTTCCGCGAAGGCGACATCCGCCACTGCGTGGCCGACGTCTCGCGCATCCGCCGCGCGCTCGGCTTCAGCGCGCGCATGGGGCTCGCCAAGGGCGTCGAGGACCTCGTGACGTGGGCGCGGCAGCAGCGGGCCGACGACCACGTCGCGCAGGCCCGCGACGAGCTCGAGCGCAAGGGGCTGATTCGATGAGCCATCGCGTGTCAAGCCCGAGGCGCGCCACGGCTCTGCCGGGGCGCGTGGGAGTGCGAAGCCGCAGGCCGTTCGACGGCCGAGGCGAGCCTGCGATGAATCCGTTGGGGGGCGTTGGGGGCCATGTCGGGGCCCCCCACGACAATCGATGAGCCTCCGCGTCGCGATGTACACGACGGTGCGCGAGCGCTGCGGCATCGCCGATTACAGCGCCGCGCTGAGCGTCGCGCTGCGCCACCACATCGAGCTCGAGACCGTCGTCCTCCGGCCGAACCGTCTGAATCCGCTCGCGCTGGCCGCCGATGCGCGCCGCCTGGGCAGAGCCGACGTCGCCCACGTGCAGCACACCTACTCGTTCTTCGGGGTGGACGCGCTGACCTACACGCTGGCGTGGCGAGTGTTGAGGGCCGCGATCCGTGCGCCGCTGGTCGTGACCGCGCACACCGTGCGTCCGGACGGCCCTGCGCGCTACGCGGGCGGCCTGGGCAGCGCCCTCGCCAACGCCGTCGGCGCCCCCGCCTGGCACGATGTCGAGACGTTCCGCCGCGCGGAGGCGGTGATCGTGCACGCGGGCCTGCATCGTGACCGGTTGCTCGCGCGCGGGGTGGCGGCCGACCGCTGCGTCGTCGTCCCGCCGCCGGTCCCGCGCCGCGTGCCGGTCGAGGCCGCGGCCGTGAACGCGTTCCGCGCGCGCCACGGGCTGGGCCGGCGACCCGTGGTGGGCGTCTTCGGCTTCGTCGAGCGCTCCAAGCGCTTCGCGCTGGTCCTCGAGGCCTTGGAGGCGCTGGGACGCGGCGACGCGCCGACGTTGCTGGTGGCGGGCGGGCCGCGCCTGCCCGAGCACGAGGCGGTGCTCGCCGGGGTGCGCGCCGACGCCGCCCGCGCCGGCCTCGCCGATCGTCTCGTGGTGACCGGCTACGTGCCACCGGCCGAAGTGGCGGTGGCGCTCGAGGCGATGGACGTCGTGGTCGTGCCCTACGCGACCGAGGACAGCGTCTCCTACTCGCTGCACGTGGCCCTCGCCCAGGGACGGCCTGTCGTCGCCACCGCGGTCGCCCCGCTGCGCGAGCTGGAGGAGCGCGGTCACGGCATCGCGCTGGTGCAGCCCGACGACCCGCACGACCTGGCGAAGACGCTCGCCGCGCTCCTCGACGACGCGGCGGCGCGCGCGCGGCTCGCGGCGGCGGCGCGCGCCTATGCGGCGACGCAGTCGATCGACGTCACGGCGCGGCGCACGCTCGAGGTCTACGCGCGCGCGCGGGCCCAATGAACGGCCGCCTGCCCGTCGCCGTCGTGGCGCTCGCGCTCGTCGTCGCCGGGCTGGCCGGCCGCGTCGCCGTGCGCACGCTGCAGACGGCGCGCCACGGTGATGCGCGCGACTTCGCCATCCTCTACACGGGCGCGCACCTCTATCGCGCCGGGACCTCGTTCTATGACCCGGGGATGGACCACGCCAAGGGCGTCAACGAGAGCGCCGCGCTCGTGGCGGAGGCGGCCCGCCTCGGCACGCTGCACGCCCACGAGGGCTTCGTGCACATCCACGCCTTCTCCTACCCGCCATTGGCCGTGCTGCCCTTCGTGCCGTTCACGGCGCTCTCGTGGCGTCACGCGGTCGAGGTGTGGCTGGCCCTCAGCGTCGTGTTGCTGGTCGCCGCGTTCCTCTGGATCACGCGCGCGGCCCGCCTCGGCGCGGCGGCGACCCTGACGACGGCCGCGTTGTTCCTCACGTGGGAACCGCTCGAGAACTCGCTCGGCCTCGGCCAGATCAACCAGCTCGTGCTGGCGCTGCTCGCGCTGTTCGTCTGGTCGCTCGCCTCCGGCCGCGCCGTGCTCGGCGGCGCCGCCCTCGGTGTGGCGACGGCGCTGCGGTTTCATCCCGCGCTCTTCATCGGCTGGCTCGCGTGGCGGGGCAAGTGGCGGGCCTTCGCCGCCGCCTGCCTCACCGCCGTGGCGTGCACGGCGCTGGCGACCGCGGCGGTCGGCTGGGCGGCGACGGTGGAGTACGTCACGCAGGTGGCGCCGCAGTACGGCTACGGCCGCGTGTCCGGCCAGCTCGGCAACCTCTCGCTCACCGGCTGGATCGTCGCCACGGGCCACGGGCTCTCGCCGTCGGTGCCACTCGGTGCCTGGCGCACGGTCGGCGTGGTCGCCTCGGTCGCGGCCCTGGCCGCGGCCATCGTCGCCCTGCGACCGCCGGGCCCGATCGCGCCGGCGCGCCTCGTGCCGGAGCTCTCATTCATCGCGCTCGTGCTGCTGCTCATCACGCCGAACACCACGATCAATCACCTCGTCTTCGCGCTGCTGCCGCTCGCCGTCCTCGTCGACGCGACGCTGCGCGACGGCTCGATCGTGCGCGCCGCGTGGCTGGCGCTCGCCATCGTGCTGATCGGCGCCATCGACGACTACTACCAGCATCCCGGCCTCGCCATAGGTGTCCCCGTGTTGCTGGCCGGCATCAAGACCTACGGTCTGGCGATCCTGACCGCGCTGACGCTGACGCTGCTGCCGCGGCGGCCGGCGGAGGCGACGTGAGCGCCATCCGCGCCGACGCCGGGCGGATCTTCGTCACCGCGCTGCTCGTCTACGTCGCGTTCTGGAACCCGTGGCTGCAGTTCTCCAACACCGACAACTTCGTGGACGGCGCCGTCTCGCTGGTGGACACGGGCCGCTGGGAGCTCGTGCACTGGCGGCTGTACGGGGGCAAGGACAACGCGACGGCACGCGACGGCCGCATCGTGCCCGGCGTGCCGTTCGGCATGTCGTTGGTGATCGCGCCGGCCTACGCCGCCTGGCGCCTCGCGGGTGGCGCGCGCGTCGAGGGCTGGACGGGGCTCGAGACCGTCAACGCCGTGGTCATCCTTCTTCTCTGCGCGCCGGCCATGGCGCTGACGGCGGTGCAGGTGGCCTGGCTCGCGGGCTGGCTCGGCGCGTCGCGGCGCGGGCGTGTGCTGGCGGCGCTGCTGTTCGCCCTCGGCACGCAGGCGTTTCAGTTCGGCACGATGCTCACGAAGGAGAGCCTCACCGCGCTTGCCATCACCACGGCGGCGCGGTTGGCGCTGGGCGGCGGCGGCGCGCGGCGCCGGGCGGCGGCGGGCACGGTGGCCGCCGCCGCGGTGCTCCTCACGCACTCGGTCGTGCCGCTGCCGTTGCTGCTGGGGCTCATCGTCCTCGTCCGCGGCGGCCCGCGCGAGGCGGCGGCGTTCGCGCTGGGCGGCGCGCCCCTGGCGCTCGTGCTCGGCACCTATGACACGTGGCTCTTCGGTGCCCCCTGGCACACGTCCTATTCCGCCATCACCGGGCTCGACACGCGGTTCGTCATGCCCAAGCCGGCCATCGTCGCCGACCTCCTCGTCGGCCCGCGCGGCGGGCTCTTCCTCTACGCGCCGTTTCTGCTGGCCGCCTTGCCTGCGCTCGTGGCGGCGGCACGCGGCGCGCGGCGCGCGGAGGCGGCGCTGACGGCGACGTTCCTGGTCGCCCTCGTCGTCATCGGCGCCTCGTGGCAGTCACAGTTTGCCGACCGTGCGTCGTGGTCGCACGGCCTCGGGGCGCGCTACCTGTTCCCCGCGCTGCCGCTGCTGGCCGCGTTCACGGGCGCCGTGCTCGAGCAGCTCGGCCGCCGCGCGCTGCTGGCGTTGGTCGTGCCGTCGCTCGTCTGCGGCTATCTCGGCGCCCAGGCGGGCTTCGCGCCGGTGCCGAACGCGCTGCCGTACGCGCTCAAGACGTTCGTGTCGGGGACGGGGATGGGCGTGCTGTTCAAGGAAGCGCTGCCCGCCTGGACGGGCCTCGAGACGCTGCACACGGTGGTGGCCCGGCCGGAGGTGAGCGCGCGCGATCTGCTGGCGCGGCTGCCCACGCCCGAGGGGCTGACGCTCACGCTGCACCAGGTGCTGTTCTTCCTCCTCAACGCGCTGATGCTGCTCGGCATCAGCCGGCTCATCGCGCGGGTATGGCGGCCGCGCGCGGTGGAGGTGGCGGCGTGCGCATCCTGATCGCCTGCCCGTCGTATCCGCCCCAGGACGTGACGTGTGGAGTCGGTGACTACACGCGCTGTCTCGCGGAGGAGCTGGCGCGCCAGGGCGAGCAGGTGACGGTCGTCGCCTCCGCGGCGTGGCGCGGCCCCGCGGACGGCGGCGTGAGTGTGTTGCCGATCCTCGACGAGCCGGCGCCATGGTGGCGGGTGGTCGCCGCCGACGTCGTGAACCTCCAGTACACGCCCGACCTCTATCGCGGTCGGCGCCGCGCGCTGCGCGCGACCTTCGCCACGCCGGCCGTCGTGACGTTCCACACCCTGGTCGACGCGACGCTCGCCTCGGGGGCGGCGGCGCTCTGGCTGCTCACGAGCGCCCGCCACGTCGTCGCCGCCAACGAGGAGGTCAGCGGGATGGTGCGGCGCCGGCTGCCGTGGCTGGCGCGGCGGATGACGGAGATCCCCATCGGCTCCAACATCGCGACGACGCCGGCCGGCGATCGGCGCGTCACGCGCGCGGCGCTCGGCGTGCAACCGCGCGCGCCGCTGCTCGCGCACTTCGGCCTCGTGTACCCGGGCAAGGGGCTGGAGACGCTGCTCGAGGCCCTGGCCATCTTGAAGTCCGCGCAGCCCGACGCTCGCCTGGTCGTGGTCGGGGACACCCGCGAGTCCGAGCGCGCGTATCGCGGTGATCTCGAGGCGCTCGCCGTCCGCCTCGGGGTCGCGCGCGCCGTGACCTGGACGGGCCGCCGGCCGGCCGCGGATGTCTCGCGGATCCTCGGCGCCGCCGACGTGTTCGTGGCGCCGTTCGACGGCGGCGCGTCGCTCCGTCGCAGCAGCCTCATGGCGGGGCTCGCCCACGGCCTGCCTGTCGTCACCACGTCGGCCGCGGTGCCGTCGCCGTATCTGCGCGACGGCGACAACATCGCGCTCGTGCCCCCGCGCGACGCGGCGGCCCTGGCCGCGCGGCTGGCCGCGTTGCTCGCCGCACCGGCCGCGCGGACGCGGCTCGCCGAGGGCGCGCGCAAGCTCGCCGCGCGCGTCGCCTGGCCGGCCATCGCGGAAGAGACGCGCGCGGTCTACCGCCGGGTGCTCGTGTGAAGATCCTCGTCCTCACGCCCACGTTCCTGCCCGTCGTCGGCGGCGCGGAGCTGGTGGTGCTGGAGGTCTACCGCCGCCTGGCCCTCCGCCACGCCGTCCGGCTGCTGACGCCGGTGCTGCCCGCGTCGCTGCACCGCGAGCAGGGCTCGTCGGAGTACGACGCGCTGGTGACGTTCCCCGTCGAGCACTACGAGGACCGTGTGACGCTGATGCGCGTGCGCGGTCATCGCTGGACGGCCGGCGCCCTGCCGCCCTTCTCGCTGTCGGCGGTGGCGGCCGTGCGCCGCGCGGTCGCCGCGGCGCGTCCCGACGTGCTGAACGTGCACTACGCGATGCCCACCGGACTCGCCGGCGTCGTGGCCGAGCGCCGGCTCGGCGTGCCGACCGTGCTCACGATGAACGGCCGCGACGTGCCCGGCCCCGGTGTGCCCGCGCTCTGGCGCTGGTGGCAGCGCGCGCTCATCGCGCTGGCCACCGACGCCACCTACGTCTCCGGCTACTGCCGCGACGCGATCTACGGCCGCGGCCGCGGGCGGGGCGAGGTGATCGCCAACGGTGTCGAGATCCCGCCGCCGCCCGGCGACGGCGCCGCGGTCCGGGCCGCGCTCGAGGTGCCGCCGGGGGACTGTCTGGTGTTCGCGCTGCAGCGCCTGGCCCCTGAGAAGCGCGTCGACACGCTGCTGCGCGCGCTGCGGCGCTGCCTCGACGGCGGCGTTGCCGTCACCCTGGTGATCGGCGGCACCGGGCCCGAGGCGCCGGCGCTGCGCGCGCTGGCCGCGGAGCTGGGCATCGACAAGCACGTGCGCTTCGCGGGTTACCTTCCGCGCACCGGGCTCGGTGGCTACTTCGAGGCCTGCGATCTCTTCGCGTTCCATTCGACGTACGAGACGTTCGGGCTCGTCGTCGCCCAGGCCATGAGCTACGGCCGCGCCGTCGTCACGGTGCGCTCGACCGCGCTGCCCGAGGTCGTCGGCGACGCCGGCGTGCTGGTGCCGCCGGGCGATGCGGCGGCGCTCGGCGACGCGATCGCTGCGCTGGCCCACGACCCGGCGCGACGCCGGCAGCTGGGCGAGGCCGGGCGTCGCCGCGCGGCCGCGCTCTACGCCTGGGACCGCGTGGCCGACGGCTACGAGCGTGTGCTCGCGCGGGCGGCGGAGGCACGCCGTGCCGGCTAGGGTCCTCTATCTCCACCACGTCGGCGCGCTGAGCGGCGCCGAGGGGAGCCTGCGCCTGCTGCTGCGCCACCTCGCGCGCGCGCGCGTGACCCCGCTCTTCGCCGGCCCGGTACGCGGCGCGTTCCCGGCGGCGCTTGCCGCCGACGGCGTGCCGACGCTGCCGCTCGCATTCGCCCCGCTGCGCCGCGTGGACGGGGTGCTCGGCGCCGTGGCGCGGCTCGTGCGCCTCGTGCGCGCGCACCGCGTGGACCTCCTGCACGCCAACGGGCCCCAGACCAACGTGCCGGCCGGGCTCGCCGGGCGGCTCACGGGGGTCCCCGTGATCTGGCACGCGCGCAACCTCGTCGCCGGCGACATGTGGGACGTGGATCGGGCGCTGGCGCCGCTCGCCACACGCATTATCTGCAACGCCGACGCGATTCGCCGGCGCTTCGCGGGCAGCCGCGGCTGGGACCGCTCGGTCACGATCGTCAACGCGGTGGACACCCACGAGTTCCACCCGGGCGTGCCGCGCGCACCGTTCCGGCAAGAGCTGGGCGTGCCCGACGTGTCGCCCCTCGTCGGCCTCGTCGGGCGCATCGGGCTGGGCAAGGGGCACGAGCATTTCGTGGACGCCGCCGTGCGCCTGCTGCGCGGCGGGACCAACGCCCATTTCGCGATCGTCGGTGACCCCCTTTTCGACGAGGACGCCTGGCGCGCCGACGCCCTCCGGCGCGCCGTCAAGGACGCCGGCCTGGAGGACCGCATCCGCTTCGTCGGCTACCGCCGCGATGTCCCCGAGGTCATGCGGGGCCTCGACGTCCTCGTCCTCGCTTCCGATGCCGAGCCCTGCGGCCGCGTGTTGTTCGAGGCGATGGCCTCGGGCACCGCGGTCGTGGCCACCAGCAGCGGCGGCACGCCCGAGATCGTGCGGGACGGCCTCGAGGGCGTGCTCGTGCCGCCGCGCGACCCCGCGGCGCTCGCGCGCGCCGTGGGCGCGCTCGTGGCCGACGCGCCACGCCGGGCGCGTCTCGGCGCCGCCGGCGTCGCCCGTGTGGCCGCGGAATTCACGATCGAGCGTTACGTCGCGCGGACCCTGGCCGTCTACGACGAGGCGCTTGCGCCGAGGCGGCGGCGGTGACACATCCTGTGGGCGACCCCGAGGCGCGCCCCGGCTCCGCCGGGGCGCGTCCGAGCGCTGGGGGTCTGGGGGCCAACCCCGAGGCGCGCCCCGGCTCCGCCGGGGCGCGTCCGAGCGCTGGGGGTCTGGGGGCCATGTCGGGGCCCCCAGTAAGAATGGACGTGACGACCGTCGTCGTCTCCTGGAACACGCGCGAGCACCTCGCGCGCTGCCTGGCCGCGCTCGAGGATGCCGCCGAGGGCCTGCGCGTGGAGACGATCGTCGTCGACAACGGCTCGACCGACGGCTCGCAGGCGATGGTCGCCGAGAAGTTTCCGCGTGCGCGCCTGATCCAGAGCCGCGACAACGTCGGCTTCGGCCGCGCCAGCAACGCGGGCGCGGCGGCGGGCACGGGACGCGCCATCTTGATGCTCAACAGCGACTGCGAGCTCGCCCCCGGCGCGCTCACCACGCTGCTCGGCGCGCTCGACGCCGAGGCCGCGCTCGGCGGCGTCTTCGCGCGGCTCGTCAACGCCGACGGCACCCTGCAGCCCTCCGTCCACGGAGCGCTGCCGACGCCGTGGACGCAGGCCGGCGACGTCGTCTTCGCGTCGTCGCTCCGCTACGCGCTCTACCGCGCCCCCGCGCTCAAGCGCGCCCTCCTGCGCGGCACGCTGCGCCGTCACGCGACGACGCACGACGTGGCCTGGGGCGGGGCCGCCTGCGTGCTCGTGCGCCGCACGGCGTTCGAGGCCGTCAACGGCTTCGACGAGCGCTTCTTCATGTACATGGAGGACGTCGACCTCTGTGCCCGCCTCGGCGCCGCCGGCTTCCGCCTGCGCTACGTGCCGCACGCGGTTGCCGTGCACCACTGGGGCGCCTCGACCGCCCGGAGTCCGGGGCGCATGCTGCGCCACGCGTATCTGAGCCGCGTCGCGTACTTCGACAAGCACTTCCCGGGCTGGGGTGGTGGGGTGGCGGGCGCGCTCGTCTCGCTGGAGCTGGCCGTGCGGACGGCCACGCTCGGCCTCGCGGCGCGGCTCACGGGATCGGCGCCGCTCGCCGCCCGCGCGCAGGCGAGCGCCGCCTGCCGCGCCGACGTCGCGGTCGCGCCGCGGGCGCGCGTGCCGGCGGCCACCGCGCTGGCGCTGGTCGCCGCCCTGCTGCTCGCGGCCTATGCGGGGACGGTGCTACGGATCGCCGCCGATAGCGGCTTCATCGACTTCGCGCACTACTACGCCTACGCCATCCACGTCGCGCGCGGCGGCGACCCGTTCGATCCCTCGGCGACCGCGCGGCTCAACGAGGCGCTCGGCCTGCGCTCGGCCGGCGCGCCGCTGAAGTACCCGCCGCTCTTCTACGTCGCGATGCGGCCGTGGACGTGGCTGCCGTTCCGCGCCTCCGCCCTCGCGTGGCTCGCGCTGGGCCAGGCGCTGCTGGTCGCGACGGCGGCGCTCGTGGTGCGCC
The DNA here is from genome assembly GCA_003220335.1 of Candidatus Rokuibacteriota bacterium. Taxonomy (GTDB): domain Bacteria; phylum Methylomirabilota; class Methylomirabilia; order Rokubacteriales; family CSP1-6; genus AR12. Next base: position 44,623 of record QHSB01000085.1, on the reverse strand, counting down.
AGCGCGCGGTCGAGCCCATGCGCCTCGTCGCGATCCTCGCGATCATCGCGCTCTTCCAGCCGCTCGTGGAGACGCTCTACCTCGGCCAGACGAACGTCGCCCTGTTGTTTCTCCTGGCCCTCGGCTGGTGGGGCGCCCGCAACGAGCGGCCGTGGCCGGCCGCGCTGGCGCTCGGCCTCACCGTTCACATCAAACCGCAGTTCGGCCTTCCCATCGCCGCCCTGTGGTGGATGGGCCAGCGCGCCGTCGCCTATCGCGCCGCTGCTGTGGCCGCCGTCGGGCTCGCCATCGGCGTGGCCGCCGTCGGTCTCCCCGCGCACGTCGACTGGGCGCGCCACGCGCTCGCGATGCCGGCATACCTGCACGCCTGGAGCCCGAATCTCACGCCGCACGCCGCCCTCCACCGGCTGCTCGACGGCGCGCTCGGCGCGCGGGCGGTGGAGCCGCTCGCGCTGGCCGCGAGCCTGACGATCGTCGCCGTGCTCGGGTACGCCGTGCGCGGTCGCCCGGTGCCCGGGACGCCCGCGTTCGACTGGGCCTTCGGCCTCGCCGTGGCGGCGGTGCCGCTCGTGGCGCCCATCGCCGAGGAGCCCCATCTCGTCGTGCTCCTGCTGCCGCTGGCGCTGCTGGTGCTGGCGCCGGACGCCTCGCCGCGGGCGAGTGCTCCGCTGGTCGCGGCGGCCGTGCTGCTGGGCGCGCGCTACTCGCTCGAGCGCTTCCCGGCGCTGCACACGGGCGTGCCCTCGCTGCTGCTGACCGGCAAGACGGCGGGCGTCGCGCTCCTCGCGTGGCTGCTCGCCCGCCGCCTCCGGGAGACGACCCGATGACGCCGCAGATCGCCGTCGTCATCCCCGCGCTGAACGAGCGCGAGAACCTCGCGCTGCTCCTGCCCGCGCTCCGCGAGGTGCTGGAGGACCTCGGCGTGAGCTCCGAGATCGTCGTCGCCGACGGCGGCTCCACCGACGGCTCGCGCGAGGTGGCGGCGCGGCGCGGCGCGCGGGTGGTCGTACAGACCGAGCGCGGCTACGGCGGTGGGCTCCTGGCCGGGTTCGCGGCGACGACGGCGCCGTGGATCCTCACGATGGACGCCGACCTCTCGCACCGCCCCGTGTTCGTGCAGGAGCTGTGGAAGCGTCGCCACGAGGCCGAGGTGCTCATCGCCTCGCGTTACGTGCCCGGCGGCCGCGCGGACATGGGCGTCCTGCGCCGGCTGCTGAGCCACGTGCTCAACCGCACCTACGCGCGCGTGCTGGCGCTGCCGCTGCGAGACCTGTCGAGCGGCTTTCGGATGTATCGCCGCGAGGCGCTCGAGGGCCTCCGGCCCGCGGCGCGCGACTTCGATTTCCTGGAGGAGGTCCTGATCCGGGCCCACGCCGGGGGCTGGCGGGTGATCGAGGTGCCCTTCCATTACATGGCCCGCGGCTCGGGTCGTTCGCACGCGCGGCTCGTGAAGTTCGGCTGGGCGCTGACGCGCACGCTGGCGCGGATGTGGCAGCTGCGCAACTCGGTGGACGCGGCCGACTACGACTACCGCGCCTGGGACAGCGCCGTCTGGCTGCAGCGCTACTGGCAGCGCGCGCGCCATCGCATCATCACGGGCTGGGTGGGCGAGGGGCCGATGGTGGACGTCGGCTGCGGCTCGAGCCGGATCATCGTGGACCTGCCCACGGCGCTGGGCATCGACATCCGCCACAGCAAGCTGCGCTGGCTGCGCGCGCACCACGCGCGGCTCACCTGCGCGAGCGGCGACGGGCTGCCGCTGCGCGACGGCAGCGTCGGCACCCTCATCACCTCCGAGGTCATCGAGCACGTCACCAACGCCGAGGACCACCTCGCGGAGGCCGCACGCGTGCTGCGGCCGGGCGGGACCCTGATCGCCGGCACGCCCGACTACGGACGCTGGCGCTGGTGGGCGATCGAGTGGGTGTACGGCCGCGTGCTGCCCGGCGCCTACGCCCACGAGCACGTCACGCACTACACGCGTGCCGGCCTCGCGGCCAGCCTCGCCCGCCACGGCTTCGCGGTGCTCGACATCCGCTACGTCGGCGGCTCCGAGATGATCTTCCGCGCGCGGCGGCGGCCGTGATGCGGCTCGCCCTCGACGGGCGCGAGCTGGTGGCCGGGGCGCGCACCGGCATCGGCCGCTACGTGCGCGAGGTGCTGCGCGCCGCCGCCGCGCGCGGCTGGCGCTCGACGGTGTACGGTGACACGCGCACCGTGCTGGCCGACGCGCCGGCCGGCGTCACCTTCACGCGGCTGGCGGCGCCCGGCACGCGCTGGTGGGACCAGGTGGCCCTGCCGCGCGCGCTCCGGCGCACCGGCGCCGACATATTTCTCTCGCCCTATTACAAGGGGCCTGTCGTCGCGCCGTGCCCGGTCGTGCTCACCGTCCACGACCTCTACTTCATCGGCTACGGCGGCCGGCGCCGGCCGCTGCGCGACGCCGCGCTCACCGCCGCCGCACGCCTCTACGCGCGCCGGGCGAGGGCGATCGTGACGGGCTCCGAGCACTCGCGTCGCGCCATCATCCAGCGGCTCGAGGTCGATCCGGCGAAGGTGACGGTGATCGGCGTGGCCGTCGGCGCCGAGTTCGTCCCCACACCGCTCGCGGACGCGGCGCGCGCGCGCTCCGGCCTCGCCGGCTCATACGTCCTCTTCGTCGGCAACTTCAAGCCGCACAAGAACGTGGACAGCCTGCTCCGCGCGTGGGCATCGCTGCCGGCCACGCTGCGCGCCGCGCACCGTCTCGTGCTGGCGGGCGGCGACACCGAGCACCGGCCGCGGCTCGAGGCCCTCGCGCGCGTGCTCGACGTGACGGCGAGCGTCGTGTTCCCGGGCCGGATCGGCGACGCCGACCTGCCGGGCCTCTACAGCGCGTGCGCGGCCTTCGTGCTGCCCTCGCTCGACGAGGGCTTCGGACTGCCCGCGGTGGAGGCGATGGCGTGCGGCGCGCCGGTGATCGTCTCTGATCGGGGGGCGCTGCCGGAGGTGGCGGGGCCGGGAGCGGCGGTCGTCGACGTGGGTGCCGAGGGCGCGCTCGCCGCGGCGCTGGTGCGCGTGCTCCTCGAGCCCGAGCATCGCGACGCCCTGCGACGCCGCGGCCGCGCGCGCGCGTCCGACTTTGCGCCCGACCGCACCGCCGGCCGCGTGCTCGACCTCCTCGAGAGCCTCGCCGGAGCGCCGGTGGGGGCGACGCGCTGATGTGCGGCATCGCCGGCTGGGTCGGCGCGGGCGGCGGCAACCGCGAGGTCCTCGACGCGATGCTGAAGATCCTCGAGCACCGCGGCCCCGACGACACCGGCCGCTATCTGGACGGCGAGGCCGCGCTCGGGATGACGCGTCTGTCGATCATCGACCTCGTCACCGGCCAGCAGCCGATGCGAAGCGAGGACGGCGCCGTCACGCTCGTCTTCAATGGCGAGATCTACAACTTCCGCGACCTGCGCGGCGAGCTGCAGGCCCGCGGCCGCCGGTTCGCCACCCGCAGCGACACGGAGGTGCTGCTGCGCGCGTGGGAGGCGTACGGTCCCGCCTGCGTGGACCGGCTGCGCGGCATGTTCGCCTTCGCGGTGTGGGACGCGCGCCGCCGGCGCCTGTTCCTGGCGCGCGACCGCGTCGGCAAGAAGCCGCTCTACTACTGGCACCGTGACGGCGTGCTCGTCTTCGCGTCCGAACCGAAGGCGCTGCTGCGGCATCCGGCCGTGGGGCGCGCGCTCGATCTCACGGCACTCGAGCACTACGCGGCCTTCGGCTACACGCCCGCCGCGCGCTCGATCTTCGACGGCATCGCGAAGCTGCCGCCCGGGCACACGGCGACGCTGGCCGGCGGCGTGCTGAGCGTCGCGCGCTACTGGACGCTGCCCGCCGGCGCCGCGACGGCCGCTCGCCCGGCGCCGCGCGAGGAGCTTCTCGGCCGCGTGCGCGCCGAGGTGCGCGACGCCGTGCGCGCGCGGCTCGAGGCGGACGTCCCCCTCGGGGTATTCCTGAGCGGCGGCGTGGACTCGAGCGTGATCGTGGCCTGCATGCGCGAGCTGAACGTCGGCCGCCTCGCCACCTTCTCGGTGGGCTTTGGCGCCGACCTCTCGCACGACGAGCGGCCGTACGCCCGCGCCGTCGCGCAGCGGTTCGAGACCGAGCACCACGAGGAAGTCCTCGAGCCCAAGGCGGCGGACCTGGCGGCGGCGGTCGTGCGGTACGTCGACGAGCCCTTCGCCGACTCCTCGGCCATCCCGACGCTGGTCGTCGCCGAGGCCACCGCGCGCCACCTGAAGGTCGCGCTCTCGGGCATCGGCGGCGACGAGACGTTCGGCGGCTACCCGCGCTACCTCGGGGTGCGCCTGTCCGAGGCGTGGGCGCGCGCGCCGCGCGTGCTGCGCGCGGGGCCCGAGGCGCTCGCGCGGTGGCTGCCGGACTCGGCGGGGAGCCGCAACCTCGGGGACTGGGCGCGCCGCTTCGCCGACGGCGCGGGCCGGCCGATGCCCGAGCGCTACATCGGCTGGACGCGCTTCTTCGACGCGCAGGCCCTCGACGCGCTGGCCACGCCGGCGCTCGCCCGTCACTTCGGGAGCGACGTCGAGGCCCCGCATCGCGCGGCGTGGGCGGGGCGCCGTGACGGCGACGCGGTGGACGGCGCGTGGCGGATCGACCTCGCCACCTACCTGCCGGACGATCTCCTCACGATGGCCGACCGCATGAGCATGGCCCGCTCGCTCGAGCTGCGGGCGCCGTTCTGCGACCACCGGCTCATCGAGTTCAGCCTGAGCATCCCGGCGGCGGCCAAGCTCGAAGGCTTCCGTCTCAAGGCGCTCCTCAAGGCCGCCTTCGCCGACGTCCTTCCGCCGACGGTGGTCAACCGGCGCAAGCAAGGCTTCATGATCCCGCTGAGCCGATGGCTGCGGACGACGCTGCGCGATCTGGTCGACGACACCCTGGCGCCGGAGCGCGTGCGCGCGCGCGGCCTGTGGAGGCCCGAGGTCGTCGCCCGGCTCGTACGCGAGCACCTCGCCGGTGCGCGCACGCACGGCGACCGCATCTGGACGCTCGTCATCCTCGAGCTGTGGATGCGCGAGTACCTCGATGGCCGGGCCGCCTGGAGATTGACGTGAGGGCGCTGAGCCTTCTGATGGTCTCCGACGTCTCGCCGCTCACCACGGGAGGCGGGGCGGAGCGGCTGCTGTGGGAGCACGCACGCGGGCTGGCGCGCCGCGGTCACGCGGTGACGGTGCTCGGCCGCGCTGCCGACGGCACGCCGGCGACGACGCTCGTGCGTGAGGGCGTACGCCTGGTCCTCTTCGCCGCCGGCCGCCGGACGCGGGCCGGCTTCCTGCGAGAGGCGGTGCTCGCGGCGCGCCGCGCCGCGCGTGCCGTCCTCGCGGAGTCCCCCGTCGACGTGCTCAACGTCTTCCAGCCGCTGGCCGGCTATGGCGTGCTCGGCCTGCCGGCCGCGCGGGGGCGGCCGGTGCTCTACACATTCCTGTCCCCGGCGCCGCTCGAATATCGCTCGCGTGAGCGAATGACGCGGCACCACGTCGGCGGGGTGACCGGCTGGCTGGGCGCCACTGCCCTCTGGGGTCTCGAGCGCGCGTGCCTGCGGCGCGCCAGCCGAATCCAGGTGCTCAGCGACTACGCGGCCGGGCAGCTCTGGCAGCTCTACCGCATCGCCGCCGACCGGCTCGTGAAGATTCCGGGCGGAGTGGATCTGAGGCTCTTCCGGCCCGCGGACGACCGCGCGGCCGTCCGCGCGCGGCTCGACCTGCCCAAGGAGGCGCCGCTCCTGCTCACCGTGCGCAACCTCGAGCTACGGATGGGACTCGACACATTGCTGCGTGCCATGCCGCTCGTGGTGTCGCGCCGGGCGGATGCCCAGCTCCTCATCGCCGGCGCGGGCTCGCGGCGCGCCGACCTCGAGGCGCTCGCCCGCTCGCTCGGCATCGCCGAGCACGTGCGCTTCCTCGGCTTCGTGCCGGACGCCGACCTGCCGCTCTACTACCAGGCCGCCGATTGCTTCGTGCTGCCCACGCGCGAGCTGGAGGGCTTCGGGCTCGTGACCGTCGAGGCCCTCGCGTGCGGCACCCCGGTGCTCGGCACGCCGGTCGGCGCCACGCCCGAGCTGCTCGACCCGCTCGATCCGGGGCTCGTGTTCGACGCCGCCACGCCGGAGGCGATTGGCGAGCGCCTCGTCGGATTCCTCCGGCGACTCGAGCACGAGCCGGGCGCCGTCGCGCGGCTGCGGGACGCGGCGCGGGCGTACGCCGAGCGGCACTACGGCTGGGAGCGCGCGATCGCCTCGCTCGAGAGCGAGCTGGTGCGGCTCGTGGACGGCGCGGCGACGCCGCTGCCCGCGGCGGCGTGCGAGGCCTGTGGTGAACCGCTCGGTCCGGCGCGGCTCGCGTACCGCGGGCTGCTCTACCGCCGCTGCGCCGCCTGCGGCGCGCGCGCGCTCGCGACGATCCCGACCGACGCCGAGCTGCGGCTGCGCTACGAGACGGCCTATCCGCGGATGTTCACGCCCTCGCGCATCGGCACGCCGCGCCGCGAGATGCTCGCGGGCGTGCTCGCCCAGGCGCGGCGCCAGACGGCGCCGGGCCGGCTGCTGGACGTCGGCTGCGGCAGCGGTCATTTCCTGAGCGCGGCGCAGAGCGACGGCTGGCGCGGCGTCGGCACCGATCTTTCTCACGCGGCGTGTGTCGCCGCGCGCGACACGGCGGCCGCGCCGATCGCCCAGGCCGAGGCGACCGCGCTGCCCTTCCGCGCCGGCGCGCTCGACGCGGTCACGCTCGTCAACGTCCTCGACCACACGGCGGCCGCGCGCCGCACGCTCGAGGAGGCCGCGCGCGTGCTGCGCCCGGGCGGTCTGCTCGTGGTGCGGGTGCCGAACGGCCCCGTTCACGCGACGGCGGCGAGCGCGCTCGCGCGACTCGGGCCGCTCGCGCGACTGCGCGGCCTCGACGCGTTTCCCATCGTGCACGTCTTCGCCTTCGGCCGCGGGGCGCTCGTGCGGCTGCTGACCGGCGCCGGCTTCGACGTGGTGGACGTGATCAACTCCGATCTTGCGGGCGCGCCTGGTGGCGGCGCGGGGCGCGCGCTCGGGGCGGCGGTGCGCACGCTGGCCGCGCTCGCCGCCGCGGCCTCGCGGGGCCGCTGGCTGCTCGGGCCTTCCCTCGAGGTCTACGCGAAACGCCGATGAGACATCCCACCCTCCACGTCATCACGCGGCTGACCCTCGGGGGGTCGGCGGAGAACACCGTCGCGAGCATGGTGGCGCTCGCCGCCGGCTACCCGGGCTGGCTCGCCGTGGGCGTGGCCGAGTCCGACGCCGCCAGCGTGGATGACGCGCGCCGCCGCGGCGTGTCGCTGCTCGACGTCCCCACGCTCGGCCGCGAGGTCGGGGCGCGCGACGTGTCCGCGCTCGTCCACCTCTGGCGCGTGATACGCGCGCGGCGGCCGGCGATCGTCCACACCCACACGTCCAAGGCGGGCTTCGTCGGGCGGCTGGCGGCGCGGCTGGCCGGGGTGCCGGCCATCATCCACCAGCCGCACGGCCACATCTTCTACGGCTACGATGACGCCCGCCGCCGCGGCGTGTCGCTGCTCGACGTGCCCACGCTCGGCCGCGAGGTCGGGGCGCGCGACGTGTCCGCGCTCGTCCACCTCTGGCGCGTGATACGCGCGCGGCGGCCGGCGATCGTCCACACCCACACGTCCAAGGCGGGCTTCGTCGGGCGGCTGGCGGCGCGGCTGGCCGGGGTGCCGGCCATCATCCACCAGCCGCACGGCCACATCTTCTACGGCTACTACGGCGCCCGCCGCACGGCCTTCTACGTGGCGCTCGAGCGTCTCGCCGCGCGCTGGACCGATCGCATCGTGACCCTCACCGAGCGCGGGATCGACGAGCACCTCGCGCGCGGCATCGGGCATCGCGCCCAGTACCGCGCGGTGCCGAGCGGCGTGCCGACGGCCGAGTTACGCGCGCGGGCGCCGGCGCGCGCCACCGCCCGCGCCCGGCTTGGCTTGCCCGCCGACGCGTTTGTCGTGGCCGGTCTCGGGCGCTTCGTGCCGGTCAAGGGCTTCGACCTGCTGGTGGCGGCGCTGCCGTCGCTGGTCGCGGCGGTGCCGTCGGCCCGCCTCGTGCTGGTCGGCGACGGGCCCGAGCGCAGGGCGCTGGAGGCCCAGGCGGTGACCCTCGGCGTGCGCGGACGCCTGCTCGTTACCGGCGCCATGCCGGACATCGCCGTCGGCCTCGCCGCCGCCGACGCGCTGGCGGCGCCCTCGCGCAACGAGGGCATGGGCCGGGCGCTCGTGGAGGCGATGGCGCTCGGCCTGCCCGTGGTGGCAAGCGAGGTCGGCGGCATCCCCGCGGTCGTTGCCGACGGCGAGACGGGATGGCTCGTGCCGCCTGGCGAGGTCGACGCGCTGGCGTCGGCGCTGATCGAGCTGGGGCGCGACGAGGCGCTGCGCGTGAAGCTCGGCGCCGCCGGCGCGGCGCGCGCCGAGGCGTTCTCGACCGGCGTCGCCCACGCCGCGATGCGCGCGATCTACGACGAGCTGGCGCGCGAGAAGGGGCTGGCGTGAGGCCTCCCGCGCGCGCCGCGTGCCGGGTCGCGCTGCTGGCCGCGTGGCTGGCGGTGACGCTCGGCGCCGGGGCGGCGCACGCCGCGCAGTCGTACGAGCGGCTGGCCGCGATCGTCCACGTGCACTCCGACCTCTCGAGCGGCGAGTTCCCGCTCGAGGAGCTGACCGACATGGCCGAGCGCCGTGGGCTCGGTGCGGTGCTGCTGTCGGAGAACTATCTCAACCGCGTGGAGTACAGCCTGCCGCCGTTCCGCGCCCTGACGCGCGTGAGCGAGGAATCGCGCTCCGTCCACGGCCGCCTCGGCGAGTACTTCGCGCGCGTGGCGCAGGCGCGCGCCGCGCGTCCGCGCGTGCTGATCCTGCCCGGCGTGGAGGTCATGCCCCACTATTTCTGGACTGGCTCGCCGTTCTCGCTGGCGATGGCGGTGCACGGGACGCAGAAAAACCTGCTCGTCTGGGGGCTCGACCGCGCGGCGCTCGAGGGCCTGCCCGTCGTCGGCAACACCTCCGCGGGAGTCTTTGGGCTCCAGTCCGTGCTCGACGTCCTGCCCGGCCTCCTCATCGTGCCCGGCGTGGTGCTGCTGGCGCGCCCGCGCACGCGGCGGCGCCCGCTCGGACGCGCGGTCGTGATCGTGCGACGCCGGGCGTGGCTGCCCGGGCTGATCCTCGTCGCGCTCGGCGTGATCACGCTCGCGCGGGCGTGGCCGTTCACGCAGCCCGTCTATCCCCCCTGGACCGAGGCGGGCAGCGCGCCATTCCAGGACCTCATCGATTACGTCGAGCGTCGCGGCGGCGTCAGCGTGTGGTCGCTCCTGGAGGCCGCCGACGCCGGGGAGCGGGCCGTCGGGCCCGTGCGGGTGAGCTGGGGGACCGAGCCGTACCCCGACGACCTGCTGAAGACGTTCGGCTACACGGCGTTCGGTGCGGTGTACGAGGAAACGACTCGCGTCGAGCGACCGGGCGAGGGCTGGGACCGAGTGCTCGGCGAGTACGCGACCGGTGAGCGCACGCGGGTGCCGTGGGCGCTGGCCGAGGCGGCCTTCCACGAGCACAGCGCGGGCAAGAGCGTGGGGCCGATTCAGACGGTCTTCCTCGTCCGCGAGCGGACCGAGGCGGGCGTGCTGGAGGCGCTGCGCGCCGGGCGGATGTACGCGCTGCAGCGCGGGCGCGACACCGGCCTGGCGCTGGCGGAATTCGTCGCCGCCGCCGGCGGCGCCACCGCGATCTCCGGCGAGACGCTGCGGGCCGCGCCCGGCGCGGCGCTCGAGGTGACGGCGGCCGTCGAGACCGTCGAGCCGCGGGCCGCCGACGTGCGCGTGACGCTCGTCCGCAATGGCTCGGTGATCGCGGCCTGGAACGGCTCCACGCCGTTCCGCGCGACGCACCGTGAGGCGTGGGACGGGCGGCCCGTCGTCTTTCGTCTCGAGGCGCGCGGCGGCGGCGCGCGCCTGCTCTCCAACCCGATCTTCGTGAGGGCGCAGTGAGGGTCGCGATCCACCAGCCTCAATACCTGCCGTGGCTGGGTTATCTCGCCAAGTGGGCGGCGGCCGACCTCTTCGTGTTCCTGGACACCGTGCAGTACGAGAAGAACGGCTGGCAGAACCGCAACCGCATCAAGACGGCCGACGGGGCGCGCTGGCTCACCGTGCCCGTCCACGCGCACCTGGGCACCCGCGTCGCCGAGGTGAGCCTCGACGTCGACCAGCCCTGGGCGAAGCGCCACCTGCGCGCGATCGAGACCGCGTACGGCGCGGCGCCGTACTGGCGAGCGCAGCGTGACGAGCTCGCGCGTCTCTACGCCCGGCCCTGGGAGCGGCTGGCGCCGCTCACCGCCGCCAGCGCCGAGTGGCTCGCGCGCGCGGCGGGCGTGACGACCCCGTCGCGGCCGGCGTCCTCACTGGCGGTGGACGACGACGACCCGACCGGGCGGCTGGTCGCGCTCTGCCTCGCCGTGGGCGCCGACACGTACCTGGCCGGCGGCCACGGCGCCAGATATATGGACGCCAAGCGCTTCACGGAGGCGGGGATCCGGGTGCTCTACCAGGCCTACGCGCACCCCGTCTATGCTCAGCAACACGGCGATTTCGTGCCGTTTTTGTCGGGCCTCGATCTATTATTGATGCACGGCGATGAGAGCCTTGCCATCCTCCGCCGCGGCGACGCCTGGACCGAGGAGCCCTGAGTGAACGTCCTCGCCATCGGCGCCCACCCCGACGACATCGAGTTCGGCTGCGGCGGGATGCTCACCAAGTACGCGGAGAAGGGCCACGTCGTCTACCTGTTCGTGGCCTCCGACGGCGCGCTGGGCGGCGATGGCTCCGTGCGCCGCCGCGAGCAGCAGGACTCCGCCCTGGTCATCGGCGCCCGTGAAGTGTTCTGGGGGGACTACCAGGACACCGAGATCCCGCTCAACCGTGAGCTGATCGTCCGCCTCGAGGCCGTGATCCGCCAGATCGAGCCGCGCATGATCTTCGTCAACTTTCCGGAGGACACACACCAGGACCACCGCAACCTCGCACAGGGCACGCTGTCCGCGACGCGCTACGTCCCGAACTTCCTGTTCTACGAGGGGCCGACCACCGTCAACTTCACGCCGAACTGCTTCACCGACATCGAGAAGGTGCTGGACAAGAAGCTCGCGTGCCTGGAGGCGCACCGTTCGCAGGTGGCCAAGACCAACATCGAGGACCTGTCGATCCTCGAGCTGGCCGTCTCGACCGCGAACTTTCGTGGAATTCAGGCGCGCGTGAAGTACGCCGAGGCCTTCCAGAGCATTCGGCTGCTGCTGAACCTTTGATCCCCCACTCGAAACCATCGGTCACCGACGACGACGCCGAGCGCGTCGCGCGGGTCGTGCGCTCGGGCCGGCTCGCCCAGGGGCCGGAGGTGGCCGCGTTCGAGCGCGAGCTCGCCGCGCGCCTCGGCGTGCAGGACGCCGTCGCGGTGGCGTCCGGCACGGTCGCCCTCGAGCTGGCGCTGGGCGCGCTGGGGATCGGCGCCGGCGACGAGGTGCTGATCCCGACCTACGTGTGCGACGCGCTCCACCACGCGGTGCGCCGTGCCGGGGCCACGCCCGTGCTCGTGGACGCCGATCCCGCGACCCACTCGCTGTCGGCCAAGGACGCGCTCGCCCGGCGCACGCGACGCACGCGCGCCGTGATCGTCCCGCACGCCTTCGGTCTCGCCGCCGACCTCGAGCCCTTCCAGGCGCTGGAGGTGCCGGTGATCGAGGACTGCGCCCAGGCGCTGGGCGCCGAGCTCGAGGGCGGCCGGCCTGCGGGCTCGGGCGGGACGCTCGCCGTCGGCTCGTTCTACGCCACGAAGATGATCGCGGCGGGCGAGGGCGGGGCGGTGGCGGGCGTCGCCGCGCTCGTCGCGCGCGTGCGCGAGGCGCGCGACTACGACGAGCGCGAGACGCTGGCGCCGCGCACCAACGCCAAGCTCACCGACATGGCCGCCGCGCTGGCGCGCGGCCAGCTCGCGCGGCTCGACACATTCGTCGCGCGCCGCCGTGCGCTCGCGGCGCGCTACCGCGCCCTTCTCGCGGGCGCGCCGGCCCGGCTGCCCGCCGAGCACGGACCGCGTCACGTCTACCACCGCTTCGTGCTCGGGCTCGATCGCGATCCCGCCGCCGTCGCCGAGGCCCTCGCCGCGCGCGGCGTGGCCGCGCGGCGGCCGGTGTTCCGTCCCGCCCACCGCGCGCTCGGGCTTGGCGGGTATCCCGAGGCGGACCGGCTGTGGGCGGAATCGCTGTCGATCCCGTGCTATCCGGCGCTCACCGACGACGAGGCCGAGCACGTCGCGCGGGCGCTCAGGACGGTGCTCACCTGAGCCGGCCCGTGACGGAAACGCTCCCTGACAGCACGCCGGCGGCGCTCGGGGCCACGCTCGCCCGCGGCGTCGTCCTCATCGCGCTCATGCTGCCGCCCGTGCGCCGCGCCATCGCGTCGTCCGGCCTGGGGTGGGCCTATCTCGTCGCGCTCGCCTTCGCGCTCTCCCTCGTCGGGGTGCCGCTGGTGCGCGCGTTCGCGCGCGCGTGGGGCGTGCTCGACACGCCGGCCGCGCGCAAGGTGCACGCGGTGGCCACGCCGCTGCTCGGCGGCGCCGCCGTGTACGCCGCCTTCGCCGCGGCCGTGCTGTTCAACTTCAACTTCTCGGTGCAGCTCAAGGGCGTGGCCCTGGGGGCCACGATCATTGTCGGCGTCGGCGTGCTCGACGACCTCTTCGACGTGGCGGCGCGCTTCAAGCTCGCGGGCCAGATCGTGGCGGTGGCGGTGGCGATGGCGTACGGCGTCGTGCTCGACACGGTACCCGCCGCCTGGCCGGGCTCGCAGGCGGCGAACGTCTTGCTCACGCTGCTCTGGTTCGTGACGGTCACCAACGCGCTGCAGTTCCTCGACGGCATGGACGGCCTGGCCGCGGGCCTGGGCGCCGTCGCCGCGCTCTTCTTCAGCCTCGCCGCGCTGCAGACCAACCAGCCCTACCTGATGTTCCTCGCCGCGCCGCTGGTGGGCGCGTGCCTCGGGTTCCTGCCCTACAACTTCCGCTTCGGGCGTCCGGCCACGATCTTCCTCGGCGACGCCGGCGCCTCCTTCATCGGCTTCACGCTGGCCGGCCTCGCCGTCATGGGCAACTGGGCGGAAAACGACTTCATCGGCCTGCTCACGCCGGTGCTGATCCTCGCGGTGCCGCTCTTCGACATCGCGTTCGTCGGGACGGTGCGCGTCGCCACCGGCAAGGTGCACTCGTTCGGCGAGTGGCTCGCCTACACGGGCAAGGACCACATCCATCACCGCTTCGAGGCCCTCGGCCTGACGCGGACGGAGACGGTGCTGCTGATCCTCTTCATCGCGGCCACGCTCGGCCTGTCGGCCATGCTGCTCAAGGACGCGACCAAGCACGAGGCCGTGATCGTCCTCATCCAGGCCGGCTGCGTGCTGGCGATCATCGCGGTGCTCGAGGGCGTGGCGCGGGGGCGGGGCCGGTGAACCCCGCGGTCACGCACGTGCTCTGGCTCGGGCTCACGATCGCGCTGCTGCTGATCGGCTACCAGATCGTGCTGCGGCTGATCAACCGCCTCGTGCAGCGCGTGGCCGCCCACCATCTCGACACCGCGCGCTCGCGCACGCTCGGCTCGCTGCTCACGAGCGTCGTGCGCTGGGTGCTGGCGTTCGTCGTGCTGGTGCTCGTTCTGGGCGAGGTGGGCGTGGACGTGCAGGCGGTCGTCGTCTCCGCGGGCGTGCTCGGCCTCGTCATCGGGCTCGGCGCCCAGGCGCTCATCCGCGACCTCCTCACCGGCATCTTCCTGCTCTTCGAGGGCCTGGTGGCCGTGGGCGACGTGATCCAGGTCGGCGCGGCGACCGGCACCGTGGAGTCCATCGGCCTGCGGGTGGTGAAGCTGCGACTGCAGGACGGCTCGCTCCGGATCGTGCCCAACGGCGCCCTGGCGGAGTTCACGAACTTCAGCGTGGGCTGGGGGCGCGCCATCGTGGAGGTCGCCGTGCCGCGCGACGTCGACGTCGATCGCGCGCTGGCGGTGTTGCGCCGGGTCGGCGAGGAATGGGCGCGCGAGACCGGGGCTGCGCTGGACGCGCCGGCGGTGGAGGGTATTATGAGATTCAGCGGGGGTGACGCGGTGCTTCGGCTCGCCGTCCGGGTGGATGCCGCCCGCCGTCTCGACGCAGAGAACGACCTCCGACGTCGGATCAAAACGGCGTTCGACCGTGAGCATCTCTCCGCGGTCGGCGTCTGATCGGGGGAGCCATCCATGCGCGTCCGCAAAGGCGTCTTCCCCGCGGCCGGTCTCGGCACGCGGTTCCTGCCCGCCACCAAGGCCCAGCCCAAGGAGATGCTGCCCCTCGTCGACAAGCCGACCATCCAGTACGTCGTCGAGGAGGCGGTGGCGTCGGGGCTGCAGGAGATCATCATCGTCACCGGCCGCGGCAAGCGCGCGATCGAGGACCACTTCGACGCCGCCTTCGAGCTGGAGTACTACCTGAACGATCGCGGCAAGGTGGAGGAGCTGGCACAGATCAAGACGATCTCCGAGCTGGCGTCCGTCTCGTACGTGCGGCAGAAGGAGCCGCTGGGCCTGGGCCACGCCATCCTGTGCGCCCGCGCCCTCGTCGGGGAGGAGCCGTTCGGTGTGTTCCTCGGCGACGACATCATCGGCAGCGCGCCGACGCCCTGCATGCGCCAGCTGCTCGACGTCTTCGAGCGCCACGAGGGGCCGGTCATCGCCGTCGAGCGGGTGCCGCGCGAGCGCATCCATCAGTACGGCGTCATCGCCGGCCGCAACATCGGCGACAACGTCTGGCAGATCGACGACCTCGTCGAGAAGCCGCGCGCCGAGGACGCGCCCTCCGACCTCGCCATCATCGGCCGCTACGTGCTGACGCCGGACCTGTTCGAGATCCTCGCGAAGACGGCGGCCGACAAGCGCGGCGAGATCCAGCTGACCGACGGCCTGCGCACGCTGCGCAAGCGCCGGCCGATGTACGCGGTGGAATTCGTCGGCAAGCGCTACGACACGGGCGACAAGCTCGGCTTCCTCAAGGCCACCGTGGAGTTCGCCCTCGCGCGGCCGGACCTGGCGGACGCGTTCCGCGCCTATCTGAAGGGCCTCGACTTCTAGCCACCGACGTCCTTTCGTTGACTCGCTCCGTCGCTTCTGCGAATATTTACGGCACGTTTCTGCTGATCCGATGACACCCAAAGAGCCCAGGCGACCGTTCCATACCGCGTCCGACGCCGAGATCAAGGGCGGCGAGGTCTACGACGTCTACTTCGAGCGCACCGTCCAGATCCTCAAGGCGCGGGGCGACCGCAAGCGCGTGAAGGCCGAGGTCTATCTCAAGGCGCTGCCCGAGGACTGGGACTGGGGCGTGCTGGCGGGCATCGAGGAGGCGGCGGCGCTGCTCGAGGGCGTGCCCGTCGATGTGCGCGCGATGGACGAGGGGACGATCTTCGCGCCCTACCAGCCGATCATGGTGCTGGAAGGCGTGTACGTCGACTGGGCGCGGTACGAGACGGCGCTGCTCGGCGTGCTGTGCCAGGCGTCCGGCATCGCCACCAAGGCCGCCCGCTGCAAGAAGGCGGCGGGCGAGCGCCAGGTCATCTCGTTCGGCGCGCGCCGCATGCATCCGGCGCTGGCGCCGATGATCGAGCGCAACGCGTTCATCGGCGGCTGCGACGGCGTGGCGGTGACCAAGGCCGCCGAGCTGATCGACGCCGACCCGACGGGCACCATCCCCCACGCGCTCGTGCTGATGATCGGCGACACGGTGGAGGCGCTGAAGGCGTTCCACCAGGTGATCGAGCCCAAGGTGCGGCGGGTGGCCCTGATCGACACGCTGCAGGACGAGAAGTTCGAGGCGATCCGCGTGGCCGAGGCGCTCGGCGACGACCTCTACGCGGTGCGGCTCGACACGCCGTCCTCACGCCGCGGCGACCTCTACCGCATCGTCGAGGAGGTCCGCTGGGAGCTGAACCTCCGGGGCTTCGGCCACGTGAAGATCATCACCTCCGGTGGCATCGACGAGTACGAGATCCTGCGCCTCAATCCCGTCGTGGACGCCTACGGCGTCGGCACGTCGATCGCGAACGCGCCGGTCGTCAGCTTCGCGCTCGACATCATGGAGATCGAGGGGACTCCGATGGCCAAGCGCGGCAAGTGGTCGGGCGCCAAGGAGCTGTTCCGCCGCCGCGGCACGCTGGAGACGGTCGTGCTCCCCGCCGGCACCCGGCCGCCGGGCGCCGGTCCCTGGGACGCGCTGCTCAAGCCGCTGACGACGGGGGGGCGGATCGTGCGGGACCTGCCCCCGCCGCGTACCATCCGCGACGTCGTCCTGGAGCAGCTCGGGCCGGTGTCCCTCGACACCCTCCGGCGCTCGGCCCAGCGCCGGGACTTCTGAGCGCTATTCCGGATGTCCATCCTCGCCGAGATCGTCCGACACAAGCGCCAGGAGGTGGCCGCGCTCAAGACGGCGACGCCGCGCGCCGCGCTGGAGGCCCGCTGCGCGACCCTGCCGCCGCCCCGCGATCTCGAGCGCGCGCTGGCGCCGGCGCCCGGCCGCGCGCGGCTCGTGGCCGAGGTGAAGAAGGCGTCGCCCTCGCGCGGCGTGCTCAAGGCGGACCTCGACCCGGTGTCGCTCGCGACGACCTACGCGCGGCACGGCGTGGACGCGATCTCGGTCCTCACCGACGCGAAGTACTTCAGCGGCAGCCTCGACGACCTCCGCGCCGTGCGCGCCGCGGTGGATGCGCCGCTCCTGAGGAAAGACTTCACGCTCGACGAGTATCAGCTGTGGGAGGCGCGCGCCGCCGGCGCCGACGCGATTCTGTTGATCGTGGCGATGCTGGAGCCCGAGCGGCTGCGCGACCTCGCGGCGGCCGCCAAGGGGCTCGGCCTCGCGGCGCTGGTCGAGTGTCACACCGCGGCCGAGCTGGACGTCGCGCTGGCCACCGGCGCGCGCGTCATCGGGATCAACAACCGCGACCTGGCGACGTTCGAGACGCGGATCGAGACGACGCTGGCGCTCCTGCCGCAGATCCCGCCCGGACCCATCGTCGTGAGCGAGAGCGGCTTCTTCACCGGCGCCGACGTGCGGCGGGTGATCGACGCCGGCGCCCACGCCGTGCTCGTCGGCGAAGGTCTGGTCAAGGCGACCGACGTCGCCGCGAAGATTCGCGAGCTGAGGCTGGCGTGACCCGCGTGAAAATTTGCGGCGTCACCAACCTCGACGACGCGCGGCAGGCGGTGCAGGCCGGCGCCGACGCGCTCGGCTTCATCTTCGTCGAGAACACGCCGCGCTTCGTCACGCCCGAGCAGGTGCGGCCGATCGTCCGCGCGCTGCCGCCGTTCGTGACGCCCGTCGGGGTCTTCTGGGATCATCCCGTCGGCCACGTGAAGGCGGTCGTCGAGGCGTGCCGGCTGCGCGCCATCCAGCTCCACGGCGACGAGAAGCCGGAGGACTGGCAGGACGCGCCGGTGCCCGTGATCAAGACGATCAAGCTGCCGCCGGCCACGACGATCGAGGGGCTGCCGGAATACAAGATCGGCGAGCGCATCGGCGCGCTCTACTGGCAGAAGGCCGCGGCGGCCATCCTCTTCGACAGCGATGCGCGCTGGAGTGAGGGCGAGACGCGCGAGCCCATCGAGTGGCGGGCGATCCGCCTCATGGGCGCCATGAGGCCGGGCGAAGGCCGGCTCGCCATCGTGCTCTCGGGCGGGCTGACGCCCGACAATGTCGCGCGCGCCGTGGAGCTCGTGCGACCGTTTGCGGTGGACGTGAACTCCGGAGTGGAGGTGCGGCCGGGGAAGAAGGATCCCGACAAGCTCCGGCGCTTCATCGCCGAGGCCAAGCGCGCATGACGCCGAGGCTCCCCGACGCGCGCGGACACTTCGGCCGGTTCGGCGGCCGGTTCGTGCCGGAGACGCTGATGGCGCCGCTCATCGAGCTGGAGAAGGCGTACGTCGCCGCGCGGCGCGACCGCGCGTTCCAGCGACGGCTGGCCGGGCTGCTCGCCGATTACGCCGGCCGTCCGACGCCGCTCTACTTCGCGGCGCGGCTCAGCGAGCACTGCGGCGGCGCGCGCATCTGGCTCAAGCGCGAGGACCTCTGCCATACCGGCGCCCACAAGATCAACAACGTGCTCGGCCAGGCGCTGCTCGCCGTGCGCATGAAGAAGCGGCGTGTGATCGCCGAGACCGGCGCCGGCCAGCATGGCGTGGCCACGGCCACCGCCGCCGCGCTGCTCGGGCTGCCGTGCGAGGTGTACATGGGCACGGAGGACATCGAGCGCCAGGCGCTCAACGTCTTCCGGATGCGGCTGCTCGGGGCCAAGGTCATCCCGGTGGAGTCGGGGAGCAAGACGCTGAAGGACGCGGTGAACGAGGCGCTGCGCGACTGGGTCACCAACGTCCGCACCACGTACTATCTGCTCGGCTCGGCGCTCGGCCCGCATCCCTATCCCATGATGGTGCGCGACTTCCACACCGTGATCGGAAAAGAGGCGAGGGCTCAGGCCCGGCGCGTACTCGGCAGGCTGCCGGACGTCGTCGTCGCCTGCGTGGGCGGCGGCAGCAACGCCATCGGGTTGTTCCACCCGTTCATCGCCGACCGCCGGGTCGGCATCGTCGGCGTCGAGCCAGGCGGCAGCGGGATCGCCAGCGGCAAGCACGGCGCCTCGATGACCGCGGGCACGGTCGGCGTGCTGCACGGCTCGATGAGCTACCTGCTGCAGAACGACGACGGACAGGTGGCCGTCGCGCACTCGATCTCGGCCGGCCTGGATTACCCCGGCGTCGGCCCCGAGCACGCCTACTATAAGGATGCCGGCCGCTTCGCGTTCGTGTCGATCACCGACGAGGAGGCGCTCGAGGGCTTCCAGGCGCTCACGCGGCTGGAGGGGATCATGCCCGCCCTCGAGTCGGCCCACGCCGTTGCCCACGCGATGCGCCTGGCCAAGACCCTGCCGAAGTCGAAGGCCATCGTGGTCGGTCTGTCCGGGCGCGGCGACAAGGACGTCCACGTCGTGGCGAAGGCGCTCGGCATGGAGCTCCGATGAAGGCTCCAGCGACCCGGCTCGACGAAACCTTCACGCGGCTGCGCGCCCGCGGCGAGCGGGCGCTGGTCGCCTACCTCATGGCCGGCGACCCGTCGCTGGCCGAGACGGGGCGGCTCGTGATCGAGGCGGAGCGCCGCGGCGCCGACGTGATCGAGCTGGGCGTGGCCTTCTCCGATCCGATCGCCGACGGTCCGGTGATCCAGCGCGCGGGTAGCCGGGCGCTCGCGGGGGGTACGACGCTGCCGCGGGTGCTCGAGATGGTGTCGACCCTGCGCGGGCAGGTGAGCGTGCCGCTCGTCCTGATGACGTACTACAACCCCGTGCTCGCCTTCGGGCTCAAGAGCTTCGCACGCACGGCCGCCGACGCCGGCGCCGACGGCGTGATCGTGCCCGACCTGCCGTACGAAGAGTGCGAGCCGCTGCGCGCGGAGACGGAGCCGGCCGGCCTCGACATCATCCAGCTCGTGGCGCCGACCTCGACGCCCGCGCGCGTCAAGACGCTTGCGCGGCTGTCGCGCGGCTTCGTCTACCTCGTTTCGCTGACCGGCATCACCGGCGAACGGCGTGAGCTGCCGAAGGACCTCGACGTCCAGATCCGCACCCTGCGCCTCGTGACCACCAAGCCCGTCTGCGTGGGCTTCGGCGTCTCCACGCCCGAGCAGGTGGCCGCCGTCGGCAAGCTCGCCGACGGCGTCGTCGTCGGCTCCGCCATCGTCCGCACGATCGAAGCCCACGCCAACACTGCCGCCCTGGTGGAGAAGGTGGGAGAATTCATCGCCATGCTCAAACATCCCCTCCGCGCAAGTTCGAGCGCGGGCTTTGCCCGCGCAATCGAGGCGGGAGGCACGGAGGAGCGCGCCGTGAGGCGCGCGACGACGGTCGGAAGGGGGGCGAAGCCCCCCTCCGAGACGTAAATGGCCTGGTTCAGACGCAAGCCCGAAGAGACGGCCGGCCGGCCCCAGAAGGTCAACATCGCCGAGGGCCTGTGGATCAAGTGCGACTCCTGCAAGGAGATCGTGTACCGCGCGGAGGTCGAGCGCGGCGGGCGCGTGTGCCCGAAGTGCCGCTACCCGTTCCGGATCGGCTCGCGCGAGCGCATCGGGCTGCTCGCCGACGCCGGCAGCTTCGAGGAGCGCCAGACCGGTCTCACGCCGGCCGACCCGCTCAACTTCAAGGACTCCAAGCGCTACCGTGACCGCGTGAAGTCGGCGCGGCAGAAGACGACGCTGGAGGAGGCGGTCATCACCGGCGTCGCGCGCATCGGCGGCTTGCCGACCGTGCTCTGCGTCTTCGAGTTCGACTACCTCGGCGGCAGCATGGGTTCCGTGGTGGGCGAGAAGCTCACGCGGGCCATCGAGCTGGCCATCGACAAGCACATGCCGGTGATCATCGTGTCCGCCTCCGGCGGCGCGCGCATGCAGGAAGGCATCCTCTCGCTCATGCAGATGGCGAAGACCTCGGCCGCCCTCGAGCGGCTTTCCGAGGCGGGGCTGCCGTACGTGTCGGTCCTGACCGATCCCACCACGGGCGGCGTCACCGCCTCCTTCGCCATGCTGGGTGACGTCAACGTCGCCGAGCCGCGCGCGCTCATCGGCTTCGCGGGACCGCGCGTGATCGCCGAGACGATTCGCCAGCCGCTGCCCGAGGGCTTCCAGCGCTCGGAGTTTCTCCTCGAGCACGGCCAGCTCGACCTCGTGGTCGAGCGCCGCGACCTCAAAGAAACGCTGCGGCGCCTGCTCGCCTTCTTCGCCGACCAGCCGACCGACCCGCCGCCCGAGCGCGCATGACCTACGCCGAGGCCGTCGCCCGGCTCCTCGCCCTGCGCGGCGGCGAGCACGCCGGCATGCGCCCGGGCCTCGAGCGCATCGAGACGCTGCTGGAGGCGCTCGGCAATCCGGAGCGCCGCTATACGCTCGTCCAGGTCGCCGGCACGAACGGCAAGGGCTCGGTGGCCGCGATGCTCGCCGCCATCCTCAAGGCCGACGGCCGCCGCGTGGGCCTGTACACCTCGCCGCACCTCGTGTCGTTCCGCGAGCGGATCCGCGTCGACGGCGAGGCCATCGCCGAGGACGACGTCGCCGACGGGTTCGACGCGATTGCCACGCTGGTGGCCCGCCTCGACGCCACGATGTTCGAGGCCAGCACGGCCCTCGCGCTCGATCACTTCGCGCGGGAGGCCGTCGATGTCGCCGTGCTGGAGGTCGGGCTCGGCGGGCGGCTCGACGCCACCACGGTCGGCACGCCGGCGGTGACCGCGATCGCGCGCATCGACCTCGACCACCAGGAGGTGCTCGGCGCCACCCTCGCCGCCATCGCCGCCGAGAAGGCCGCCATCATCCGCAGCGGCGTCGCCGTGTCCGCCGCGCAGGCGCCGGAGGCGGCCGACGTGCTTCTCGCGCGTGCCGCGGCCGTCGGCGTGCCGCTGCTCATGGAGGGACGCGAGCTGAGCGTGCGCGTCCGGGCCCGCGACCTCGAGGCCCAGACGATCGACGCCGCGGGCCCCGGCTGGCGGCTCGAGGGGCTTCGGCTGCCGCTCCTCGGCGTCTACCAGCCCTCGAACGCGCTCGTCGCGCTGGCCGCCGCGCGCACGCTCGGCGTGCGCGACGCCGCCTGCCGCGAGGGGCTGGCGCGCGCGCGCTGGCCCGGGCGCTTCGAGGTGCTCCGCGCGCGCGACCGCATCGTCGTGCTCGACGGCGCGCACAATCCCGCCGGTGCGGCGGCGCTCGCGGCGTCGCTCACCGAGTGGTTCGGCACCACGCCGCTCACGCTCGTGTTCGGCGCGCTCCGCGACAAGGACGCGCCCGGGATGCTGGCGGCGCTGGCCCCGCGCGCGCGGCGCCTCATCTTCACCGCTTCGTCGAGCCCGCGCGCGGCGCGGCCGGAGGCGCTGCGCGATGCGGCGCCCCACGGCGCGGCCGTCGAGCTCGCGGATTCGGCGCCCGAGGCACTAGCCCTCGCCGCGCGCGAGCCGCGGACCCCCATCCTTTGTGTCGCCGGATCGCTGTCGCTGCTGGGCGACGTGCTGCGCGCGACGAGGGGCGATAAACCTTGCCCCATCGAAAAGGCGGCTGATAGCATAGACTCCCTTTTCTGACGGTGACTTCTGGGACACTTGAGGACGCGATTCCGCGGTCGACTCCGGCGTGTCGCGACGGGACTCTTGCTGGCCGTGGCCGTCGCGGCGACCGCCGAGGCGCAGCAGCCCCAGGTGCCCGTCACGGTGCCGACGGCGGCCGGTGACGTGACGATCATCGCCGACCAGCTCGAGCAGGCGGCGCCGGACCTGTTCATCGCCACCGGCAACGTCGAGCTGACGAAGGGCGCCGCGCGCCTGATGGCCGATCGCATCGAGCTGAACCGCGCCACCGGCGATGCCGTCGCCCAGGGCCGCGTGATCTTCTACGACGGCGAGGACCAGCTCACGGGGCAGCGTATCGAGTACAACGTGAAGACGGGCGCCGGCGTCGTGTACCAGGCCGAGGCCCACGGCGCGCCGTACTACCGCATCATGGGCGAGAGAATGGAGCGCCTCGGCGAGAGCGTCTACCACGTGAAGAAGGGCGTCTTCACCACGTGTGACGGCGACCCCCCCGACTGGGCCTTCCATTTCGGCTCCGCCACCGCGGACCTCAACGAGTTCCTGTACGGGACCGGCGCGTCGTTCTGGGTGCGGAACATCCCGCTCATCCCGTTCGTGCCATTCTTCGCCGCCGCCATCCGGCGCGAGCGCCAGACGGGTTTTCTGTTCCCGAAATTCGGCCAGTCCTCGCGCCGCGGCTTCTACGCGGAGCTGCCGTTCTTCTGGGCCATCGACGACAGCCAGGATCTGACGTTCTCGCCGCTCGTCTACTCCAACCTGGGCGAGGGGTTCAACCTCGAGTACCGCTATCTCCTGCCGGAAAGCCAGCGCGGGCGGGTCGGGGGGTTCTTCATGCAGGAGACAGCGAAGCACGATGCCTCACGCTTCGTGGGCACCACGCGCCAGGACTGGAAGCTCGGACCCCGCACCTGGCTCAAGGTGGACGCCACCGGCGTGTCCGAGGATCGCGTGCTCCAGGACTACGGCGACGCCCTTGCCCAGCGCAGCGCGCAGCGGGTGGAATCGAACGTGTTCGTGACGCGCAGCTGGGACACGTGGAACCTCGTCGGTGACCTGTTCGCCTACCAGGACCTCACGACCCGGCGGCCCGTCGAGCTCAACCGCCTGCCCGACATCCGCCTGGTGGGCACGCCCCAGCCGCTGCACGACGTGCCCGGCGTGCTGTGGCAGTTCGACGGCAGTGCCGTCCGCTTCGTGCGCGTGATCGGCTCGGACGGCGACCGCGTGGACCTCCACCCCCGGGTGTCGCGGCCGATCCCGCTCGACGTGCTGACGCTCACGCCCTTCGTCGGGGGGCGTCTCACCGGCTACGACCGCACCGTCACCGGCTATCACAGCGCCGTGGGTGTGGCCGGCCTCGTCGAGGACACGAACGACGACACGCGCTTGCGCCGGCTGGTCGAGGTCGGCGCCGACCTCGAGACCAAGGTGTCGCGCGTGTTCGACACCGGCGGCGTCTGGAACATCGACGCCATG
This sequence comes from Candidatus Rokuibacteriota bacterium, assembly GCA_003220335.1. Taxonomy (GTDB): domain Bacteria; phylum Methylomirabilota; class Methylomirabilia; order Rokubacteriales; family CSP1-6; genus AR12. The sequence goes on along the minus strand of QHSB01000085.1, from coordinate 20,907 downwards.
CTGCACACGATCGAGCCGCGGGTGAATTACACGTGGACCGCCGGCAAGGACAAGGACCGGCTGCCGCAGTGGACGGCCGCCGTCGACAACATCCAGGACTCGAGCCAGCTGGAGTACTCGCTGACCAACCGCATCCGGGGGCGCACGGTCGCGCTCGCGAACGCCGAGCCCGTGCGCTGGGAGATGTTCCGGCTCACCCTCGGTCACGCCTACGACGTGCGCAAGGATCAGTGGGCGGACGCCTTCGGCACCCTCATCGTGGCGCCGACGCCGTACGCGCGCTTTCGCAGCGACCTGTCGTATAGCCCCGCCGCGCACAACTTCCCGGCGGTGTCGGCCGGGTTCTCGACCCCGATCCGCCGCGGCCAGGTCGACCTCGGCGTGACCTACAGCGACCCGTCGCACAACACCTTCCTGCAGGGGGGGTTCTTCGTGAGCCCCTGGGCGTGGCTGACCACGCGCGGCAGCATCAACTGGGAGCTGCGTACGAGCACGTTCGCGGAGAGTCGGCTCGCGATGGAGCTGCACTGGCAGTGCTGGGCGCTCGCCATCGAGCTCATCAACCGGGCCAGGCGCGACGACGAGATCCGCTTCACCCTCAACCTCCTCGGCGTCGCCGGGCCGATCACCACCAGCGTGGGCCTGGGCGCCATCGAGTCGGGCGGCCAGCGATGATCCCGTTCCTCGACCTCACCCGGCAGCACGCCGCGCTCAAGGGCGAGCTGATGGCCGCCGCCGAGCGCGTGCTCGATGCCAGCCAGTTCGTGCTCGGCGGCGAGGGCCGGGCGCTGGAGGCGGAGCTGGCCCAGCTGTGCGGCGCGCGGCACGCCGTCGGCGTCGGCTCGGGCACCGACGCGTTGCGGCTGGCGCTCACCGGGCTCGGCGTCGGCCGTGGCGACGAGGTCCTCACGCCGGCGTTCTCCTTCGTCGCCTCGGCCACCACGATTCTGATGGCCGGCGCCACGCCCGTCTTCGTGGACGTGCAGCCCGACACGCTCACGATCGACCCGGAGGCGATGGCGCGCGCGCTCACGCCGCGTACGAAGGTCGTGATGCCCGTGCACCTCTACGGCCATCCCGCGGCCGTCGACCGCATCGCGGCCTTCGCGCAGGCGCGGGGCCTCGCCGTGCTCGAGGACAACGCGCAGGCGTTGGGCGCGACGTGGGGCGACCGGGTCGTCGGCGGCTGGGGCGACGCGGCCTGCCTGTCGTTCTACCCGACGAAGAACCTGGGCGCCTGCGGCGACGGGGGCATGGTCGTGACCACGCGTGACGACGTCGCCGAGCGCGTGCGGCGCCTGCGCCATCACGGCGACACGGGGCGCTACCAGCACGTGGAGCTCGGCTACTGCAGCCGCCTCGACGAGGTGCAGGCCGCGTGGCTGCGCGTGAAGCTGCGACGGCTCGGCGAGTGGACGGAGCGGCGGCGACACATCGCCGCGCGCTATCTCGCCGGGCTCGCCGGCCTGCCCCTGCGCCTGCCCGTCGAACGCCCCGGCGCGCGTCACGTCTACCACCTGTTCACGGTGCGTCATCCCCAGCGCGACGCGCTCGCCAAGCGTCTGGCCGACGCCGGCGTCGGCACCGCCGTGCACTACCCGCGGGCGGTGCCGGACCAGCCGCTGTTCGCCGCCGACGGCGAGCGGCGCTGGCCCGAGGCGTATCGCGCGGCGCGCGAGGTGCTCTCGCTGCCGTGCTTTCCGGAGATGACCGACGCGGAGGTGGACGGCGTGATCGACGCCGTACGCCGCGCCTGCGAGGACCTCGGATGACGGCGGCGGCGCGACTGCGCGAGCGGCTGGCCGGACAGCCGACCGTCGGGGTCATCGGCCTCGGCTACGTCGGCCTGCCGCTGGCCGTGGCCTTCGCCGAGTCGGGCGCGACGGTCATCGGCGTGGACGCCGACGCGCGCCGCGTGGCCGGGGTCAACGCGGGCGCGTCCTTCATCGAGGACGTCCCCGGGGCCGCCCTGCAGGCCCTGGTGAGAGCGGGCCGGCTGGCGGCGACGGGGGAGGTGGGCGGGCTCAAGGAGGCCGACGCCATCGTCATCTGCGTGCCGACGCCGCTCGGCAAGTCGAAGGAGCCGGACATCTCGTTCATCGTGGCCGCCGCCGACGCGGTGGCCACGATCATCCGCGCCGGCCAGCTCGTCGTGCTGGAGTCGACGACCTATCCCGGCACCACGCAGGAGATCTTGCTGCCGCGCTTCGCGGCGCGCGGGCTGACCGCCGGCCGGGACTTCTTCCTGGCGTTCTCGCCGGAGCGGATCGATCCCGGCAACCGGCAGTGGACGCTGCGCGACATTCCGAAGGTGGTGGGCGGCCTCACGCCGGCCTGCCGCGAGCTCGTCACCGCGCTCTACGCGCGGATCACGCCGCGCGTCGTCCCGGTGTCGGGCCCCGAGACGGCGGAGATGGTCAAGCTGTTCGAGAACACGTTCCGCTCGGTGAACATCGCGCTCGTCAACGAGTTCGCAATCATGTGCAGGAAGCTCGGGATCTCCGTGTGGGAGGTGGTGGCGGCCGCGGCCACCAAGCCGTTCGGCTTCATGCCCTTCTGGCCGGGCCCGGGCCTGGGTGGTCATTGTTTGCCGTCCGATCCCTATTACCTCTCGTGGAAGGTGCGGCTCGAGGGGTACGAGCCGCGCTTCATCACGTTCGCCGACGAGATCAACCGTCACATGCCCGGCTACGTCGTGCAGATGGTGACCGACGCGCTCAACGACCGCGCCCGCGCCGTGCGGGGAGCACACGTGCTGGTCCTGGGCGTCGCCTACAAGCCCAACGTGTCCGACACGCGCGACTCGCCGGCGCTGGAGATCATCGGCACGCTGCTCGTCAAGGGCGCGCGGGTGGCCTACCACGACCCTCATGTGCCGGCCATCAGCGTGAACGGCGTGACCTTCGAGTCGCGCCCCGACGTGCGCGCGGGGGAATACGATCTCGTCCTCGTGCTGACGGCGCACGCGGGCTACGACTGGGGCGCCATCGTGAGCGCGGCGCCGGTGATCATCGACACGCGCAACGCCACCGCGGGCGTACCCGACGCGGGCCGCGTGATCCGCCTGTAGGCGCCGATGCTGCGCGCCGTCCTCGTCTCGCTGCGGCCGCGGCAGTGGGTGAAGAACCTCTTCGTCTTCGCCGGCCTCGTGTTCGGCCAGCGCCTGTTCACGCCCGCCGTCTGGCCCGCCCTCGGCGCCTTTGCGATCTTCTGCGGGCTCTCGGGCGCGATCTACCTCGTCAACGACGTCGCCGACCGCGAGAAGGACCGCCTGCACCCCAAGAAGCGCGGGCGCCCGATCGCCGCCGGCCGCCTGCCCGTCCGCGTGGCCCTCGGCGTCGCCGCCGTTCTCGTCGCCGTCGGACTGCTGGCGGCCGCCCGCATCTCCGCGGGCTTCCTGCTGGTGGCCGTGGCCTACGTGGTGCTGCTCACCGCGTACTCCGCGTGGCTCAAGCACGTGGTCATCGTCGACGTGCTCACGGTGGCCCTCGGCTTCGTGCTGCGCGCGCTCGGGGGGACGCTCGCCATCGACGTGGCCGTCTCCGGCTGGCTGCTCATCTGCACGATTCTCAGCGCGCTGTTCCTGGCCCTGGGCAAGCGGCGCAACGAGTATCTGACGCTGGAGGCCGACGCCGCGCGGCACCGGCCGATCCTCGCCGAGTACAGCGCGGGACTGCTCGACCAGATGATCGCGGTGGTCACCGCGTCGACGGTGACCGCCTACGCGCTCTACACGATGTCGCCGGAGACGGTGGCCAAGTTCCACACGCAGCTCCTGCCGGCCACGCTGCCGTTCGTCCTGTACGGGATCTTCCGCTACCTCTATCTGCTGTACCGCCGCCAGCTCGGCGGCAACCCGTCGGAGCTCTTCCTCAACGACCGCGCGCTGCTGATCAACACCGCGTGCTGGATCGCCGCCGTCCTGCTGATCATCTACGGCACGCGCGTGGAGTAGAATGATTCGGTCGTGAAGAGTCAGGTGGCCGTTCTCCGCACCCGTCCCGAGACCGTCGTCGCCGACTACGGCCGCCTGATGCGCCTGGTGAAGTACGACCAGGTGCTGCCCCGCGAGCAGGACCTGATCGTCAAGCTCAACCTCTCGTGGACGAAGTACTTCCCGGCGTGCTCCAGCCAGCCGTGGCAGGTGGACGGCGTGCTGACGACGCTGCTCGAGGACGGCTACGAGCGCCGCCGGATCTTCCCCGTCGAGAACAAGACGGTGGTCACGAACCCCGTGGAGGGCTGCCGGAACAACAAGTGGTCTCCCGTGCTCCAGCGCCACGGCCTGCCGTTCATCCCGCTGCCCGACGTGGAGTGGACCGTCCATCGGTTCAAGAGTCCGCTCCTCAAGCTGAACGACATCTTTCCCGAGGGCATCGAGATCCCGAAGATGTACGTCGGCAAGAACATCTGCCAGCTTCCAACCATCAAGACGCACGGCCATTCCCAGACCACCGGCGCCATCAAGAATAGTTTTGGTGGCCTCCTGAAGGAAGTTCGTCACTACGCGCATGAGTACATGCACGAAGTCCTCGTCGACCTGATGTACATGCAGCGCGAATTGCACCCCGGAGTGTTGGCGGTGATGGACGGCACCGTCATGGGCGACGGCGCCGGGCCGCGCACGATGATCCCGCGCGAGGGCAATCTCATCCTGGCCTCGTCCGACCAGGTGGCCATCGACGCGACGGCGGCGCGCATCATGGGGTTCGACCCGCTCGCCATCCGCTATCTCGCCATGTGCCACGAGCGCGGCCTCGGCGTGGCCGATCCGCGCGACATCGAGATCGTCGGCGACGTCGCCGCCGCCGCCACCACCATGGGGTTCAAGACGTCGCGCAGCCTGGTGATCTGGGGCGACCAGCTCATCCGGCGTGGCCCGCTCCGGCCGCTCAAGCGCCTGCTCCTGCACTCGCCGCTGATGGTGTGGGCGCCGTTCGCGTCGAACGTCTACCACGACCTGCTCTGGTACCCGACCGTCGGCCGCGCGCGCATCCGCGCGTTCGCGGGTACGGGATGGGGCCGGCTCTTCGAGGCGTATTGAACATGGGGGCCCCGACATGGCCCCAATGAGCCAAGCGGTTCGCGTGCGCTTCGCGCCCAGCCCGACCGGTCACCTCCACGTCGGCGGCGCGCGCACCGCGCTCTTCAACTGGCTCTACGCGCGCCACCACGGTGGGAGGTTCATCCTCCGCATCGAGGATACGGACCAGGCGCGCTCCACCGACGACAACCTCGACGCGATCCTCGACGCCCTGCGCTGGCTGGAGCTGGACTGGGACGAGGGGCCGCCGACGCCGGGCTACCGGCAGCGGGAGCGCTTCGACCTCTATCGGGAGCACGCGCAGCGCCTCGTGGCCGCCGGGCGCGCCTATTACTGCGCGTGCTCGCGCGAGCAGCTCGAGGCCGAGCGCGCGGAGGCGCAGGCGAGGAACGAGACGTTCCGGTACTCCGGCCGCTGCCGCAACCTCGGGCTCACGTCGGGCGCGCTGCGGCTGCGTATCCCCGAGGAGGGCACCACGGTCGTGGACGACCTCATCCATGGCCCGGTGACGTTCGACCACCGCCAGCTCGACGACTGGATCCTCGTGCGCAGCGACGGCACGCCGACCTACAACTTCTGCGTCGTGGTGGACGACGCGACCATGCGCATCAGTCACGTCATCCGCGGCAACGACCACCTGTCGAACACGCCCAAGCAGGTCCTCTGCTACGAGGCGCTCGAGTATCCGGTCCCCGCCATGGCGCACGTCTCGATGATCCTCGGTCCCGACCGCACGCGGCTGTCCAAGCGCCACGGCGCGACGTCGGTGCAGGCGTACCGCGAGCAGGGGATCCTGCCCGAGGCGATGGTGAACTATCTGGCGCGGCTCGGCTGGTCGAGCGGCGATCAGGAGATCTTCTCGCGCGCGGAGCTCGTCGAGCGCTTCGACATCAAGGACGTGTCGTCGTCGGGCGCGATCTTCGACCAGACCAAGCTCGAGTGGCTGAACCACGCGTACATCAAGACGATCGACGGGGGACGGCTGGCGGCGCTGGTCAGCCCGTTCCTGGCCGAGGCCGGGCTGACGCCGCCGGCCGACGCCGCGCGCTTCGTCGGCATGCTCGACACGCTGCGCGAGCGCGGCAAGACCCTGCGCGAGCTCGTCGAGGTCGGGCGCTTCTACTTCGAGCGGCCGCGCGAGTATGACCCCAAGGCCGCGGCCAAGCTCTTCACGCCGGCCGGCGTCGAGCGGCTCGGCGCGCTGATCGAGCGGCTGGGCGCGGTCACGCCGTTCGCGTCGGCCGCGCTCGAAGCGCTCTACCGCGAGATGGCCGAGGCGCTGGGGCTCAAGCTCGTCGATCTCGCGCAGCTCACGCGACTGGCGGTGACCGGGGGCACGGCCTCGCCGCCGTTGTTCGACGTGCTCGCGCTCCTGGGGCGCGAGGAGACGCTGGCGCGGCTGCGGGCGGCGCGCGCGGCGGCGGCGAAGACGGCCGGGTGAGACTCCTCCTGGCGCGTCACGGCGAATCGGTGTGGAACGCGGAGCGCCGCTTCCAGGGGCGCGCCGATATCGCGCTCTCCGCGCGCGGACGCGCGCAGGCCGAGGCTCTGGGGGTCGCGCTGCGTCGCTTCAACGTCGCGCGTGTCTACGTGAGCCCGTTCCGCCGCGCGCGGGAGACGGCGGAGGTGGCGCTCGCCGGCACCGGCATGCCGCTCGTCGCGCTCGACGAGCTGCGCGAGCTGTCGCTGGGCGAATGGGAGGGCTGCACCGTGGACGAGGTTCGCGGCCGCGAGGGCGATCCGTATCGCGCCTGGCTCCTCGCGCCGCAAGACTGTCCGCCGCCCGGCGGCGAGCCGCTCGACGTGGTGAGCTCGCGCGTCCGCGCGGCCATGGATCACATCAGCGCATTGCACCCGAACGGCGAGGACGTGCTGGTGGTGGCGCACGGCGGCGTGATCAGCGTGTATGCGTGCGCGCTGCTCGGCTGCTCGTTCAATTCGCTGTGGCGGTTACGCGTCGACAACGCCTCGCTGACCGTCGTGCGGCCGCCGCGCCTCGTGTCGCTCAACGACACCGCGCACCTGCCGGGCGCGCTCGCCACCGCCACCCACGCGCGCGCCTCTCTCGCCGCCGGCGAGCCCGCGCCGTGACCGCCGTCGTCCTCGCGCTCTTCGGCGGCCTCGCGCTGCTGCTCTACGGCATCCGCCTGAGCGGCGACAGCCTGCAGCGCGCGGCGGGCGGCCGGCTGCGCTGGCTGCTCACGGGCATGGCCCGCCACCGCTTGATCGCGGTCGCGTCGGGCGCGGCGGTGACGGCGATCATCCAGTCGTCGGCGGCGACGACGTTGATGCTCATCGGCTTCGTCTCGGCCGGGCTCATGACCTTCCGTCAGACGCTCGGCATCATCCTCGGCGCCGACATCGGTACCACGTTCACCGTCCAGCTCATCGCGTTCAAGGTGACCGACTACGCGCTTCTGCTCGTCGGCCTCGGCTTCGCGATCACGTTCCTGGCCGGACGACACGTGCTCAAGGACGTCGGCCAGGCGATCCTGGGCCTCGGCCTGGTGTTTCTCGGCCTCAAGGTGATCCTCGAGGGCATGGCGCCGCTGCGCGAGAACCGGCTGGCCATGGAGCTCATCGAGGCGGTCGCCGGCAACACGCTGATGGCCATCCTCGTGTCGGCGGCCTTCAGCGCGCTGGTCGCGTCCTCGGCGGCCACGCTCGGCGTGGCGCTGGCGCTGGCGAGCCAGGGGCTGATCGGTCTCAACGGGGCGGTGGCCATCGTGCTCGGCGCCAACATCGGCACCTGCGCGACGGCGCTCACGGCGTCCGTGGGCGCGACGGCGGAGGCCAAGCGCGTGGCCGTGGCCCACATCGCATTCAAGCTACTCGGCGCGGCGCTCATGCTGGCGTTCATCGGGCCGTTCACGGCCGTGGTCGCGGCCAGCGCCGCCGATCCCGCGCGCCAGATCGCCAACGCCCACACCTTCTTCAACCTCGGCATCAGCCTGATCTTCCTGCCCTTCACGCCGCTGGCCGCGCGGACGATCGAGGCGATCGTGCCGGACGACCAGACGGGCGACACGCCGTTCCGCAGCCGCTATCTCGACGAGCGCGCGCTCGACCAGCCCTCGCTCGCCCTGGGCCAGGCCACCCGCGAGGCGCTGCGCACGGCCGACGTCGTGCAGAGTATGCTGCGCGACACTGTGGAGGTCTTCCGCACCGACAACCAGGCGCTCCTGGAGGAAGTCGAGAAGCGCGACGACCAGGTCGACTTCCTCGAGCGCGAGATCAAGCTGTTTCTCGCCCGGCTCGGCCGGGACGCCATGGGACCCGAGCTCTCGCGCAAGGAGATCGGCCTCATCTCGTTCATCGGCAACCTCGAGAATATCGGCGACATCGTCGACAAGAACCTCATGGACCTCGCCCGTAAGAAGCTCTACCAGGGGCGGCGCTTCTCCGAGCCGGGCTGGGCGGAGATCCTGGAATTCCACGGCCTCGTGTCCAAGAACCTCGAGCGGGCCATCGCCGCCTTCGCCGCCAACGACAAGGCGCTCGCGCAGGAGGTGCTCGACCAGCGGCCCTTCATGCGCATGCGCGAGCGCGAGCTGCGCGAGTCGCACCTCGGCCGCCTGCGCGCCGGCCTCGCGGAGTCGATCGAGACGTCCGAGATCCACCTCGACGTCCTCACGAACCTCAAACGCATCAGCAGCCACGTGTCGGCCCTGATGCTACCCATCCTCGACGAGGTGTGACGCCATGAAGAAAATCGAGGCGATCATCAAGCCGTTCAAGCTCGACGACGTGAAGGAGGCACTTACCGAGATCGGGGTGATCGGCATGACCGTCACCGAGGTGCGGGGCTTCGGCCGCCAGAAGGGCCACACCGAGCTCTACCGCGGCTCGGAGTACACCGTGGACTTCCTGCCCAAGGTGAAGATCGAGGTGGTCGTCCCCGACCACCTCGTGGACAAGGTCACCGCCACCATCGTCGGCGCCGCCAAGACCGGCTCCATCGGCGACGGCAAGGTGTTCGTGCTGCCGATCGGCCAGTCCATCCGCATCCGCACCGGCGAGACGGGCGAGCAGGCCGTCTAGTCATCGCGCACGGTGTGCTCGGCGGCGCCGGCGACCTCGCGCGGACGCTGCGCCAGGCCGGCTTCGCCGACCCGGCGGCCGCCGTCGCCAACCTCGAAGCGCTGACGCCGACGCCGCGCGACGCCGAGCTGCTCGCACCGGCGTTCCCGCGGCTCCTCGCCGAGCTGGCGGCGGCGCCCGATCCGGACATGGCGCTCAACAACCTCGAGCGCTACGCCGCCGTGGTCGACCGCGCCGTCCTCTTCGGCACCCTCGCCGAGCATCCCGGCGCCGCCGCGCTGCTGGCGCGGGTGGGCGGTGCCAGCCAGTTCCTCGCCGACGTCCTGCGCCGCCGACCCAACACGCTCGCCTGGCTGCTCGAGCCGCGCGCCATGCGGGCGTGGCTCGCCGAGGAATTCGCGGCCGACGCCGCGCAGGCGGTGCGGCCGTTCACGACGCGCGAGGCGCGTATGAACGCGCTGCGCCGCTTCAAGTACCGCCAGATCTTGCGCATCGGCGCGCGCGACCTGCTGGGCGACGCCGACCTGGCCGTGACCACGGAGGAGCTCTCGCGGCTGGCCGACGCCTGCCTGGCGCAGGCGACGGCCGACGCGCTGGACGCCGCCCGCGCGCGGTTCGGCGCGCCGCTCGACGCCGCCGGCCGCGAGACCGGGCTCGCCGTCGTCGGCATGGGCAAGCTCGGGGGGGAGGAGCTGAACTACTCGTCGGACGTCGATCTCATGTTCGTCTACGGCGCCGAGGGCGAGACGGCGGGCGGGCCGGAGGGCCGGCTCGAGAACGGCGAGTACTTCGCGCGCGCGTGCCGCGACGTCGTGGCCATGATCGAGGAGGTCACCGAGGAAGGCTACGCCTTCCGCGTGGATCTGCGGCTGCGGCCCGAGGGACGCATGGGCCCGGTGGCGATGTCGCTCGACGCCTACGGCGCCTATCACCGGGACCGCGCCGAGCTGTGGGAGCGGCAGGCACTGCTCAAGGCGCGCGCCGTGGCGGGCGATCAGGACGTCGGTGCGCGGTTCATGGACTGGGCGGGCCGGACGGTCTACCGCGCTGGTATCGACGAGCGCGTGCTGCCCGCGATCCACGGGATGAAGCGCGAGATCGACCGCGCGCTGCGCGGCCGCCACGCGGAGGCCTCGGCGCGCAACGTCAAGCTCGGCCGCGGGGGGATCCGCGAGGTCGAGTTCCTCGTGCAGGCGCTGCAGCTCCTCTATGGCGGCGACGATCCCTGGCTGCGCGAGCGCAACTCGCTGAAGGCGCTCTTCCGCCTGACCGAGCGCGGGTACCTCGCGCCCGATCTGGGCCGCCGCCTGTCGCACGCGCTCGTCCATCTGAGGACGGTCGAGCACCGGCTGCAGATCCTGCACGAGTTCCAGACCCACACGCTGCCCGACGATCCGATCGAGCTCGGCCGTCTCGCGCGTCGCCTCGCCATCGACGCCCCGCCGCGCGTCGCCGCGCGCCGCTTCACGGCCGAGCACCGCGCCGTCACGCGCGACGTGCACCGCGCGTTCCGGGAGTTCTTCGGCGAGCGCCCGGCGGCGACGCCCGCGCGACCCCGGCTGCCGAGCCGCATGGCGCTCGCCGCCACCGGCTTCGCCGATCCCGAGCGCGCCCTGCAGAATCTCCGGATGATCGTCGAGGGCCGGCCGCTGGTGCCGTACCCCGGCGCCCTGCGGACGGCGCTCGCGCGCCTTCAGCCGGTGCTGCTGGACGCGTGCTGGAAGAGCGCCGATCCGGACGAGGCCCTCAACCAGTTCGAGCGGTTTCTGGCCGCGGCCGGGCCGCGCGCCGGCTACGTCGAGCTGCTCGCGGCACGGCCCGAGCTGCTCGGCGGCCTCGTGCGGGTCTGTGCCGGCGGCGACCTCCTGGCGCAGCTGCTGGTCGCGCAGCCCGAGCTGCTGGTCTCGCTTGCCGACCCCGCCGTGCTCGAGGGCCGGCGCACGCGCGCCGACTTTCGCGCGGCGCTGGCGCCGGTCTTCGCGGCCGGGCTCGGCGCGGCGGAGCAGCGCGACCGCCTGCGGCGGATCAAGCAGGCGCAGGAATTGACCGTGGTCTGGCGGTATCTGCTCGGCGTGACCGACGTCGATCGCTACTCGCGCGAGATGACCGCGCTGGCCGAGGCCACGCTGGCCGCCGGCTGGCTCATGGCGCTCGGCGCGCAGGTCGAGCGCCACGGCGTGCCGCGCGACGCCCGCGGCCGCTTCGTGCCCGCCGTCATCGTCGGCCTCGGCAAGCTCGGCGGCCGCGAGCTGACGACCGGCTCCGACCTCGACCTCTTCGTGACGTTCGGCCTCGCCTTCGCCGTCGACCTGCGCCTGCGTCCCGGCAGCAAGGGCAGCGGCTTCGCGGCGGGCGCCGACGCGCTCGAACGGTACTATGAGGAGCACGGGGATCTCTGGGAGCGGCAGAGCCTGACCCGGGCCCGGCTGCTCCTGGGCGATCGGGCCCTGGCGCGGCGGGTGCGCGCCACGCTCCGTCGACTCGTCTATCGTGCGCCGCTGCCGGCGGGGGCGCTCAAGGAGATCCGCGACGTCCGCCGGCGCATGGAGGTCGAGCTGGGCAAGGAGACGCGGGGGCGGTGGCACGTGAAGCTCGGGCGTGGCGGGCTCGTGGACGTCGAGTTCCTCGCCCAGGCCCTGCAGCTCGTCCACGGCGCCACGCATCCCGAGGTGCGCACGGCGTCGACGACGGCGGCCCTGGCCGCGCTCGGCCGCATCCGAGCGCTGCCGGCCGCCGACGCGCTGGCGGCGCGCTATCGCTTCCTGCGTCGCGTGTCGACGGCACTGCGCCTGCTGGGCGCGCGCCCGACCGACACCCTCGAGCTGGCGGGGCCGATGCCCGCCCGCGTCGCGGCCGCGCTCGGCTTGTCCTCGCGCGACGCGCTCCTCGCCGCCTACCGTGAGGCGACCGACGCCGTGCGGGCCGCCTACACCGAGGTCTTCGCGTGAGCCAATCGCTCTACGTCGTCGACGGCCACTCGCACATCTTCCGCGCCTACCACGCGGTCGGCTACCTCTCGACGTCGAAGGGCGTGCCGAGCCACGCGGTGCTGATCCTGAGCACGATGCTCTGGAAGCTCATCCGCGAGGAGCAGCCCGACTACCTCGGCATCGCGCTGGATCCGCCGGGTCCGACGTTCCGCGACACGATGTTCGCCGACTACAAGGCCACGCGCACGGCGATGCCGGACGACCTCGCGCGCCAGCTGCCCTACGTCCGCCGCCTGTTCGACGCGCTCCGGACGCCGGTCCTCGAGGTGTCGGGCTACGAGGCCGACGACACGCTGGCCACCCTCGTCGAGCACGCGCTGGCCGTGCCCGACCTCGACGTCGTCATCGTCACCGGCGACAAGGACCTGCTGCAGCTCGTCGGCCCCCGCGTGCGCGTGCTGTCCGTGCTCGGGCGCACGGGTGAGCGCGTCATGTACGACGAGGCCAAGGTGCGCGAGCGCTGGGGCGTGGGGCCCGCGCAGATCCCCGACGTGATGGCCCTCATGGGCGACGCGATCGACAACATTCCCGGCGTCAAGGGGGTGGGCGAGAAGACAGCCGTGAAGCTGATCGCCCAGTACGGCTCCGTCGAGCGCCTCTACGACAACCTCACGCTCATCCCCGGCAAGCTGCGCGAGACGCTGGCGCTCGGCCGCAAGCAGGCCCTGCTCTCGCGCGAGCTGGCCACGGTCAGCCGCAGCGTGCCGCTGGCCTTCGACCTCGAGGCGTTTCGCCGCGTCGAGCCCGACTGGACGCGGCTGCGCGCGCTCTGGATGGAGATGGAGTTCACGCGCCTGGTCAAGGAGCTGCCCGCGCCACCGCCGGCGGCCGACGCCGGTCCGGTGGAAGTGCTGCCGGACCCTGCGCGCCTCGCCGAGTGGACGGCGCGCGTGCCCGCCGGTGCCGGGCTCACCCTCGACTGGGCAGGCGATCCGCGCCCGCCGGCGCCGCGCATCGACGCGCTGGGCCTCTTTCATCCCGACGCCGGCGCCGCCGCCGCCTCCCTGGGCCGCGCGAGCTTCCCGGCGGCGTTCCCCCCGGGCGCGCCCGTGCTCGACGGCCGTCGGCTGGTCGCGCACGACGCCAAGCCGCTGCTGGCGGCATGGATGGACGCGGGCGCGCCGCCGCCGACCGTCGACGACACGGCGGTGGCCGCCTATCTGCTGAACCCCGCGCGCGCGACGTACCGGCTCGACGAGGTCTGCATGGAGGTGTTCGGCGAGTGCCCGCAGGCGCTCACCAGCGTCGCCCCCGCCGACCTGCCACGCGCCGTCGGCGATCGCGCGCGCTGGCTTCACCGTTTCTGGCAGCACGCCCGCAAGGACCTGGACGAGCGCGGGCTCATGCACATCTACGAGGAGATCGAGCGGCCGCTGGTGCCGGTGCTCGCCGAGATGGAGCGCGTCGGTATCCGCGTGGATCCCGCACGGCTCGAGGCGTTCGCCAAGGAGCTCGAGCGCAACCTCGACAATCTCACGCGCGAGATCTACAACCTGGCCGGCGAGGAATTCACCATCGCCTCGCCGAAGCAGCTCGCGCAGATCCTCTTCGAGAAGCTCAAGCTGCCGGCGTTGCGCCGGACAAAGACCGGGTACTCGACCGATGCCGACGTGCTCTCCGAGCTGGCGCTGGGTCACGCGCTGCCCGCCAAGATCCTCGAGCACCGCAGCCTCGCGAAGCTGAAGGGCACGTACGCCGACACGCTGCCGGGGCTCGTCAATCCCGAGACCGGACGCATCCACACCACCTTCAACCAGATGGTGGCCTCGACGGGACGGCTGTCCTCGCAGGATCCGAACCTCATGAACATCCCGATCCGCACGGAGCTCGGCCGGCGGATCCGTGCGGCCTTCATCCCGGCCGAGGGCTGGCAGTTCGTCGCCGCCGACTACTCGCAGATCGAGCTGCGCATCCTCGCCCACATGTCGGCGGAGCCGGCCATCATCGAGTCGTTCCGGCGCGGCGAGGACATCCACCGGCGCACGGCCTCGGAGGTCTTCAAGGTGGCGCCGGAGACGGTGACCTCGCTGCAGCGCACGATCGCCAAGAGCGCGAACTTCGCGATCCTGTACGGCGTCTCGGCCTTCGGCCTGTCGCAGGCCACCAAGATCGACCAGAAGGAAGCGCAGAAGTACATCAGCGACTATTTCGCGATGCACCCGCGGGTGCGCGCGTTCATCGACCGGACGCTGGTCGAGGGGCGCGACCGCGGCTACGTGTCGACGCTGCTCGGCCGCCGCCGCTACCTGCCCGACCTGCGCTCCGGCAACCCGGTGGCGCGCAACGCCGCCGAGCGCATGGCCATGAACGCGCCCGTGCAGGGCACGGCGAGCGACATGATCAAGACCGCGATGGTGCGCATCCGCGCCGCCGTCGTCGCGCGCGGGTTGAAGGCGCGCATGCTGCTGCAGGTGCACGACGAGCTGCTCTTCGAGGCGCCGCCCGCCGAGGTGCCGGCGGTGGAGGCGCTCGCGCGCGAGATCATGGAGGCGGCGCTGCCGCTCGACGTGCCGATCGTGGTGGACGTCAAGTCCGGCGACGACTGGTCGCAGGTGTGACGGCGCCCGCGCGGCGCTTCCTGCTCGTCGGTCTCACCGGCGGCATCGCCACCGGCAAGAGCACGGTCTCCGAGATCCTGGCGCGCCTGGGCGCAGTCCTCGTCGACGCCGACCAGCTGGCGCGCGAGGTCGTCGCGCCGGGCGAGCCCGCGCTGGCCGAGGTCGTGCGGGAGTTCGGTGACGTCCTCCGACCCGACGGGACGCTGGACAGGAAGAAGCTGGCCGCGATCGTCTTCGCCGAGCCCTCCCGGCGCAAGCGGCTGGAGGCGATCCTGCACCCCGCGATCCGCGCGCGGTTCGACGCGCGGCTCGACGCGCTCACGCGCGAGGGCTTCGAGGGGATCGTCGTCTTCGATGCCCCCGTGATGATCGAGTCCGGCGGTTACAAGAATATGGATCGGCTCATCGTCGTCGTCACGGACGAAGTCATCCAGCGCGCCCGCCTGGTGGCGCGCGACGCCGACGCCGCCGACGGCGAGCGCCGCATCGCCAGCCAGATGCCGCTGGCCGAGAAGGCCAAGCTCGCGGACTACGTCATCGACAACACCGGCGACCGCGCGGCCACCGAGGCGCGCACGCGCGAGGTGCACGCCGCCCTCGTGCGCGACCTCGCGGCGCGAGCGCGTGCCGGGCGGTAAGCGCCGCGCGCTCGGCCAGCACTTCCTGCGCGACGGAGGCATCGCGCGGGCGATCGTGGATCTGGTCGCGCCGACGGCCGCCGACCTCGCCGTCGAGATCGGACCCGGGCAGGGGGCCTTGACCGGCGAGCTCGCACGCCGCGCCGGCCGCGTGCTGGCGCTGGAAGTCGACCGCACGCTGGTCGAGCGCGTGCGCGCGGCGTTTCCCGCGGTCGAGGTGCTCGCCGCCGACGCGCGGGCCTGGGATTGGACGTCGCTCGCGCGGCCGGCGGGCGGGCGCGCGCTCGTCGTCGGCAACCTGCCGTACAGCGTCGGCACCACGATCCTCACCGCGCTGACGCGCGCGCCGCGCGCCATCGACGCGATGGCGCTCATGCTGCAGCGCGAGGTCGCCGAGCGCGTGGCGGCGGCGCCCGGCAGCAAGGTCTACGGCAGCCTCTCCGTGCACGTGCAGCTGCACTGGCACGTGGAGCTGGCGCTGCGGGTGCCGCCCGGCGCGTTCCGTCCGCCCCCGAAGGTGGAGTCGGCCGTGCTCCGCCTGGCTCCCCTGCCGGGCCCGCGCGTCGACCTTCCGGACGAGCAGCGCTTCGAGGCCGTGGTCCGGGCGGCCTTCGCCCGGCGCCGGAAGACCCTCGCCAACGCGCTGGCGACCGGGCTGGGCCTTTCGGTGGGGGCCACCCGCGACGCGGCTACCAGCGCTGGGGTCGATCCCGGGCGCCGCGCCGAAACCTTGAGCATTCAGGAGTTTGCCGAGGTCGCCCGCCGGTTATAGTGGATAACTGATGCGACGTCGCGACCTGTTGCTCGCCGTGCTGGCCGTGGAACTGGTGTCCGCCGTCGCCCTGCAGCGCGGCGGCTGGCTCTCGCTCGCGCCGGTCGTTCCCGCGGTCCCGCCGTCGCCCACCGTCGTCGCCGAGCCGCCCACGCCGCCTCAGCCCAGCACCCGCGTGAGCGCGGTGGACGTCCGCCGGGGCGACACCCTGGTGCGCGCGCTGCAGCGTCAGGGGATGAAGCGCGGGACGAGCGCCGGCATCGCCGCCGCGCTGGCCGCGAGCGGCGCCAATCTCAGGAAGCTCTCGCCGCGCCACACCGTGGAGGTCACCTGGACGCTCGACGGCCGCCCGGTCGCGCTACGCTATGAGCCCAGCCCGTGGCTCGGCTATGCGGTCATCCCCGCCGACGGTGGCTGGGAGGTGCGCCGCGCCGAGACGCGACCCGACGTGCGCGTGGACGTCGTGCACGGCGAGGTGGCGCGCTCGCTCTTCGAGGCCGTGGAGGAGGCGGGCGGCGCCGCGCAGCTCGCGATCGACCTCGCGGGGATCTTCGAGTCGGACTTCGACTTCACCGCCGACACGCGGGCGGGTGACCGCTTCCGCCTGCTGGTCGAGAAGCGCTTCGCCAACGACACGTTCGTCGACTTCGGACGGATCCTCGTCGCGCAGTACGTGAGCGACGGCCGCGTGCTGACGGGCGTCGGTGTCGAGCGCGCCGGCGACGGGCGTCACGCGTTCTACGACCCCGAGGGCCGCTCGCTGCGCAAGAGCTTCCTGAAGTCGCCGCTCGAGTTCACGCGGATCACCTCGGGCTTCACCTGGGCGCGCCCGCACCCGATCCTCGGCGGCGTGCGGCCCCACCTCGCCATCGATTACGGCGCACCCGTGGGCACGCCGGTCCGCGCCGTCGCCGACGGCCGCATCGGCGCCGCGGGCTGGGCGGGCGGCAACGGCATCTCGGTGACGCTCAAGCATCGCTCGGGCTACGAGACGATGTACAACCACCTCTCGCGGCTCGGCCCCGGCGTCCGTCCGGGCGGGCGCGTGGCGCAGCGGCAGGTGATCGGCTACGTGGGCGCGACCGGGCTGGCCACCGGCCCGCATCTCGACTATCGCGTCGCGAAGAACGGCCACTTCGTCAACCCGCTCGGCGAGAAGTTCATCCCGGGCGAGCCGATCGCCGCCGCCGAGCGCGGCGCCTTCACCGCCCAGGCCCGCGAGCTCGTCCGCCGTCTGGAGGCCGCTGCGCCGTTCTAAATGGTAGGCCCCGAAATGGCCCCCCAATTTTATGGGGGGCCCCGAGATGGCCCCCCACCCCCCAGCGTTCGGAGCGCCCCGGCGGAGCCGTGGCGCTCCTCTCAACCCCTCGATACTCCGACAGGCTCTGAGCTCAGCGCGCGGCCGGTTCGCCCAGACCGAGGGAGAAGCGAACGGCGCGATCGATCGCGGCCAGCTTGATGGGTGAGAGGGCTGTCAGGCGCTCCGTCAACGTCCGGCGCGGAATCGTGGTGATGGTGTCGAGGGTCACCACGCACGTCTTCGGCACGCCGTCGCCCGGACCGAGGGGCACCTCGCTCGGGATCTGCCGGACGCGCGTCGTCAGCGGCGCGACGGTGACGAGCTCTCGGACCAGGTAGGCCTCGTCGCGCGACAACAGGAGCACGGGGCGCCGCCCCGCCGGTGCGGGAAGCTCCGCCCACCACACCTCACCGCGGCGCATCTACCAGTCTTCGCCGGCCAGCAACCGCACGGCCGCGGCCTCGGCGGCCTTGACGTCCCGAGGTCCTTCCGGGCGCGCGCGATAGCCGGCGACGTATTCGCGCACGGCGGTCTCATGCACGCTTCGCTCCAACCACAGACGGAGCGCGCGCTGGACGACGGCGCTGCGGCTGAGGCCCGTCGAGCGCCGCGCTCTCTCCACCGCGCGATAGAGCTCGTCCGGCACGCTGATCGCGATCTTCGTCGCCGCCTTGGCCATGCCTTCCCTCCGTCGTGGTATGCCTGAAGTATAACTCGGGTCATACTCGGTCAGACGCCACGCGCGACGCGCGTGGCCCGCCTCGCCGAGACGCAACCGGCAGCCGCCCGGGCGGGCGTGGACCCGCCGCCTGCGAAACTTCGGGCGCGCAAAGGTCGGGTGCTACGATGAAACGGCTGTCCTGAAAGGAGTTCGGTGGAACCTTCCGTTCGGCTCATTCCGCTCGGCGGGCTGGGCGAGATCGGCTTGAACATGATGCTGATCGAGTCCGGCGACGACGTCATCGCCGTGGACTGCGGCCTCATGTTTCCCGACGACGAGCTGCCGGGCGTGGACTACGTCATCCCCGACTTCTCGTACGCCCTCGCCAAGCGCGAGCGCTTTCACGGCGTCGTGCTCACGCACGGTCACGAGGACCACATCGGCGCGCTGCCGTATCTGCTGAAGTCGGCGCACGTGCCCGTCTACGCCACGCCCCTCACGCGCGCCCTCCTCGCCGAGAAGCTGCGCGAGCACGTGCTGCCCGTGCCGGCCGATCTGCGGCTCATGCGGCCGCGCGAGCCGTTCACGCTCGGGCCGTTCAGCATCGAGGCGATCCGCGTCACGCACTCGATCGCCGACGGCATGGGGCTGGCGATCGGCACGCCCGCCGGCACCATCGTGCACACCGGCGACTTCAAGCTCGACCCGAGCCCGCTCGACGGCGAGCCCGCCGACACGCGGCGCTTCGCGGAGCTGGGCGAGCAGGGCGTGGCCGTGCTCTGCTCGGACAGCACGAACGTCGACCGCCCCGGCCACACCCGCTCGGAGATCGAGGTCGGCGGCGCGCTGGCCGAGCGCTTCGACCGCGCCACCGGCCGGATCATCCTCGCGACCTTCGCCTCCCACATCCACCGCATCCAGCAGGTGCTGACGCTGGCCGCCGCGCGGCGACGGAGGGTGGCGCTGCTCGGCCGCTCGATGGAAAAGAACGTCGCGATCGCCTCCGAGCTCGGCTACCTCCGCGTGCCGTCCGGCCTGCTGGCTCCCCTCGAGGAGATGGTGGCGCTGCCGCCGGAGCGCCAGGTGATCCTGTCGACGGGCAGCCAGGGCGAGCCGAACTCCGCGCTGGCGCTCATGGCCGCCGGCGAGCACAAGTACGTGCAGATCGCGCGCGGCGACCTGGTGGTGATCTCGGCGCGCGTGATTCCCGGCCACGAGCGCACGGTCGGGCGAGTGATCAACGCGCTCTACCGCCTGGGGGCCGAGGTGCTCTACGAGGACAACGCCTTCGTCCACGTCTCCGGCCACGCGAGCCAGGAAGACCTGAAGCTGATGCTCAAGCTCACGCAGCCGCGCTACTTCGTCCCCGTCCACGGCGAGTACCGCCATCTGCTCGGGCACGCGCGGCTGGCCGCCGGAATGGGCTTCGGTCCCGACCGCGTCCTGCTGGTGGAGGACGGCACCGCCATCGAGGTCACGCCGACGACCGCGCGCCTGATCCCCGGCTATCCGACCGGGCGCGTGCTCGTGGACGGCACGGGCATCGGCGACATCGGCGCCGTGGTGCTGCGCGACCGCCAGATCCTCTCCGAGGACGGCGTGATCGCCGTCGCGCTCACGTTCGACAAGAGCGGCGCGGTCGTCGCCGGCCCGGAGATCGCCTCGCGCGGCGTCGTCTACGTCAAGGAGAACGAGGTCCTGCTGGAGGAGATGAGAGCGGCGGTGCGCGCCGCGCTGGCCGCCCGCGACCCCGCCGAGCCGTGGGATCGCGACGCGGTCGCCGCCCGCGTGCGCACCGCGGTGCGCCAGTTCGTCAACCAGCGGGTCCAGCGAAAGCCCATCGTGCTGCCTATCATCCTGGAGGTCTGATGCCCGCCAGCGTGTCCGCGGACGTGAGGTCGGAGCTGAGAGCACCCGAGGCGTCGCCGCCACCACGGCGGCGCGCACGCAAGAGGGCGGCGCCGCGCCGCTGGGTGCGCGAGGTGCAGGGAATCGTCGCGCTGACGGCGGGCGTGTTTGCCCTGATCGCCCTCGCCGTCTTCGATCCGGCGGTGGCGCCCGGCGAGCAGTCCTCCATGGTCGGTCCGGTCGGGATCTGGCTCGCGTGGGCTTGCTTCCGGTCGTTCGGTTACGCCGCGTTCCTGTTCCCGCTGGCCGCCGGCGTGTGGGGCGTCTCCGCGTTCGTGCGCCCGCTGGCGGCGCGCGGCTGGACCCCGATCGCCGGGTTGCTTGTCCTCCTGCTCGCGGCGACGGGCCTGCTGCAGCAGGCGACCGACGCGTTCGCCGCCGCCCGCGTCACCCACGGCGGCATCGTGCCGGCCGGCGGCTTCACCGGCTGGGCGGCCGCGGCCGCGCTGCACGCGACGATCGGCAACGCCGGCGCTTGGCTGCTGCTGCTGACCGCCGTGCCCGTCGGCGCGCTCCTCGTCACCCAGATCTCGTACGCCGCGGTCACGCGACTGGTGAGCGCGCGCCTGGCGCGTCTCAGGAAGCGCCAGGCGGCCGCGCGGCCGGCCCCGGGGGCGAAGGGCGATGCGGCGATGCCGATCATCGCCGAGGCCTCGATGGAGGCGGCGGAGCCGACGCTGCCCACGATCGTGGAGCCCGCGCGAGCCAACAGCACGCTGATGGAGAAGGGCCTGTCGTGGCAGGAGACGTTCGACTTCGGCAAGCATGGCGCCGAGGCGTTCCAGCTGCCGCCGGTCGGCCTGCTCCAGGCGCCGTCGGCCACCGAGCTCAAGCGCACGCGCGAGGAGCTGCAGGACAACGCCGAGATCCTCCGGCGCAAGCTCGCCGACTTCGAGGTCGACGGCCGCATCGTGCAGGTGAGCCCCGGCCCGATCATCACCTCCTACGAGTTCGAGCCGGCGGCCGGCGTGAAGGTCGCGCAGGTGGTGAACCTC
>QHSB01000166.1 GCA_003220335.1 Candidatus Rokuibacteriota bacterium | reverse complement strand
GGTGCTTCATAGAGGATGCGGCGGCTCATGGGGGGTCAGGATACCATTGGGCCATGCCGCGGCCGCCGGGCAGCCTTCGTGCGCGCCTCGCCGCCGCCCGCGAGCGCCATCGCGAGCGTCACCGCCCTTCCGGCTTCGGGTTCGCGCTGGCCGACTCGATCGACTATCTCGACGCCGCCACCTGGGACGCCGTGAGCGCCGGCCGCAGCGTGTTCCTGCAGCGCCGCTATCTCGGCGCCCTCGAGCGGGCGTGCCCGGACAACCTGGTGCCGCGCTACGCGCTGATCTTTCGCGGCCGCCATCCCGTCGCCGCCGTGGTCATGCAGATCGTCACCGTCGCCGGCACGCGCTTCATGAAGCCGCTCGCACCGGCCGCGGGCCGGAGTGAGGGCCGCTCCGGGCGCGTGCTGCTGCGCCGAGCGCTGAGCCCGGCCCTCCGGCGCGCCGGCGAGGCGATGCGCGAGCGCGTGCTGGTCTGCGGCAATCTCCTGTCGTGGGGATTTCACGCCGCGGCCTTCGCGCGCGACGAGGATCCCGCCGCGATCTGGCCCGCGGTGGCCGAGGCGATGTACCGCGTGCGACGCGCCGAGCGCCTCTCCGGCCAGAGCGACTTCGCGCTCGTGAAGGATCTCTCGGCGGCCGAGCGCGACGGCGCCGAGACCCTGCGCCGCTTCGGCTACCGGCCCGTGGAGTCCGATCCCAACATGGTGCTCGAGATTCCGCCGTCGTGGCGTACGTACGACGACTACCTCGGCAGCCTCAACGCCAAGTACAAGAACGCCGCGCGCAAGATCGCCAAGGACCTCGCCGAGGCCGGCGGCGTCGTGAGCCGCCTCGCCGATGTCGGGCTGGAAGCCAAGCGGGTGCACGGGCTCTATCTGAACGTGCTCGAGAACGCCGCCGTGCGTCCCGTCACGCTGCCCGTCGCGTTCTTCCCGACGCTGGCCGAGGCGCTCGGCGACGACTTCCGCGCGAGCATCGTGCGTCGCGAGAACCAGCCCGTCGGCTTCATCAGCGTGCTCCGCGACGGCGACACCGCGGTCGCCTACTACATCGGCTTCGAGCGCGCGGCCGGTCTCGGCACCACGGTGTATCTCGCGCTGCTGCACTCGGTCGTCGCCGACGCGATCGACATGGGCTGCCGCCGCGTGTCGTTCGGCCGCACCGCCCTCGAGCCGAAGGCCGGCCTCGGCGCCCGGCCCGAGCGCCTCTGGCTCTGGGCCCGCCACCGCAACCCGGCGCTCAACGTGCTGATCCGCAACCTGCTGCGCGCCGTGCCGCACGGCGAGGCGCCCGAGCGCAATCCGTTCAAGAACGTGCCGGCGAAGTGAGGCGCTAGATGAGGGGGACGATCACGTGCGAGCGCGAGCGAAGCAGCGCGTCGACGTCCGGCCGCGCGCGGCGGTCCTGCCGCCGCCGCTCCGACGGCACCGGCACCTGCTCGGCGCGCCGTTGTCCGACCCGGCGGTCGAGGAGTACCTCGGCCTGCACCTCGCCCGCGAACCGCTCACGAAGATACGCGTACAGGTCCGGATGCTCACGCGCGACGATGACGAGCTGACGAGCCATGCCTCATCGTAGTGCGGGTGCCTTTGGCTGCAACCCGTTCGGCGCATCCCAGTACGTCCAGGTATGGGCGATCTTTCGGCCTCGCAGGCGAGTGACCGTGCAGCCGGGAACCTGCGACGGGAGGGCGCGCCAGCTGACGAGGACGTCGTCTCCCACGGTCAGCGCACTTTCGATCGTGAACCGAAGGTCGGGAAGGGTGTCCAGGCAGCTCTTCATGGCGCGGCGAGCATCCTCGGGGCCACGCAGCGCCGACGCCGTGCGATGCGTCTCGCCGACGTAACCCTCATCCAAGAGGGCGGTGTAGCGCTCGACATCGTGATCATTCCACGCATCGAACGCCTTCTGCACGATTCGGAGGGCCGGGCGGTCGCCGGCGCCGGCCGCTGACGTCGAGGGCGCGCCACGGTCGCTCGATTCCCTGACCACGACGCGAGACGCGATCGTGAGGTCGATCCGCGAGAGGCGGGCCGACGCGTCGAGGACGATGCCATTATCGAGGATGCGATCGCGGATCTCGCCGACATCGGTCTTTCCGGGGTGCTGAATCATTCCCCTATACAACAGCACGGGGCTGGCCGGCCGCCTACCCCCGACCGAGCGAATTTGGACCCCCGAATGGGGGATCAGGCCGGACCCCTGGAGATATGCGTGAATCACAGCCGCGCAGGCGCTACTCCATGGTCTCTATGCGGACGACGGGAAACCACAGTGAGATGTCGAAGCAGTGCGCGTGATACTCGCGGTCGCCGATACGGTAGCGGTCATCGCCGCTCCTGATGGCGCCACGGCACGCCGCGCACACACCGTCGATGGAGTAGTGAGCCGGTAAGATCGTCATCCAACACCCCTCTGGCGAGAGGCTATTGTACCGGGCCTCCGCCAGAGGGGTAGTATCCAGTTCTCCTCCTGCCGATCCTCAGGCTCCTACTCGTCGCCGAAGTGGAACATATCGAAGAGATCGCCGATCGCCGGCATGTTGACCGGTACGTACGGGTTGTCGCGACGGGCGATCGGGTTGGGAAGATTGTCGCGGCTGCGGTCGGTGAGCGGCCGGAGCCCCCAGTTTCGCTCGATGAACTTCAGGATCGAGACATGATCGGTGTAGGTGTGAGACACCGTGCCGCCTCGCGAGAACGGTGACACCACGATCAGCGGGACGCGCGGGCCGTCTCCGAAGAAATCGAGCGGCTGGATGAAGCCGGAGTCGTAGTAGCCACCCGTCTCGTCGAAGATCACGAAGACGGCGGTGTGCGCCTTCAGCATCGGGTTGCCGTCCAGCGTGTCGAGGATGTTCTCGAGATACGCCTCGAACAGGCCCAGCTTCGAGGACTGCGGATGGCCGTCGAGCAGCCCGTCGGGCTTGGCGAACGACACGGCCGGGAGCGTGCCGTTGCGGATGTCGCCGAGCAGGTCGGCGGTGTCCTTGATGTGCTCGGCGCGCTGCGCGGCGTCGCCCATGATCGACTTCGCGTACTGGAACGGATTGCAGATCTGGCAGTACGCGTTCGGCTGCCCGGCCACCGCGGCGTTGAAGCCGCCGCCGTAGTAGCGCCAGGAGATCTTCATGTCGTTGAGCGCGTCGCCGATCGTCCGGACGCTCGATGGCGGCACGAAGATCCCCGTCGTGCGGAGCCGGCCATCGGGCAGGAAGGCGGGGTTCACGTTGTTCAGCATGTAGAAGTGGCCCGGCGCACAGTTCGGACGCGGGTGGTATGGCAGCGCGCCGAGGTAGCTCACGATCGGTTCGACTCCGGGGTGAGAGGAATCCGAGCAGTCGCTCCAGTTGCCATCGACGGTGTAGACGTTGTTCGTGCCGGGTCTGGGATTCGGGTTGGCGATCGGCACGCCGGCGGGTGGCGTGATGGCGTTGCCGTTGCCGTCGCTGAAGAAGACGGCGTCACCCATGCCGAGCATGACGTGGTTGGCGGCCGTCCCGCCCATCACGGACTGGTGGAAGTTGTCGCTCGAGGCGAACTCGTCGGCCAACCGCTTGAGAAACGGCGCGTCACCGTCGTTGACGTTGAAGAACGCCATCGGGTTGCCGACGCCGTTGTCACGCGTCGCGAAGCTGATGTTCACGAAGGGGTAGAGGTCGCTCAGACAGCCGCTCGGATTTGCCGGCGTCGCGTTGCTCACGCTGCAGTCCGACTGCTGCCACATCTGGTAGAAACGATGGATCGTGTCGCCTGTGTAGGCGTCGTACGGCATCGTCGGCCCCGTGAGCTGGAAGGGACCATTGGGCAGGCTCGTCGCCTTCGCGACCCGCGTGTCGACGGAGCGGAGCGGCAGGCCGGTGGCACCGGTCGTGAGCAGGACCAGGTCTGCTGCCTCGAGGTCGGGCTCGGCGGAGGCGGCGGCCAGCGTCGCGAACGGCGGCGGCGCGGTGTCGCTCGGCGCCGTGTGAGCGCCCAGCGTGTCGGGCGGCGGCAAGATCGCGTAGGGCGTCTTGCTCGGCGCGCCAATATAAAAGGAGGATTGCGGCGGCACGGTGAACTGGGCACCGGCGCCAAAGTCAGCGCCCGGCGTACCATCGCGGTTGACGATGCCCCTGGAGAGCAAGTTGGCCGCGCGCTGGTGGGCCTTCGGGCCATAGGTGCCGAAGACGTGGTCGTAGGAGCGATTCTCGGCGATGACGACGATGACGTGCTGGATCGGAGTGCGAGTCGCGGGGCGCGCGTCCTCTTTGGCCTGCACGCCGCCGGCCGGCGCCAGCGCCGTCGTGACCGAGAGGGCAAGGCTGATGACGGATGTGCCGCGGATCATCTGCATACCGCCTCCTGGGTTGCCGTGTACCGCGAGACCGGATGCGTCACGCGGCGTAGGTTATGCGCCGTTGGCGACAGAGGAATGACGTTCGAGTGATGTTCCGATGGTGGCTCGGTGTCGTTGCCGTAGGCAGCACGCAACGCAGGCTCGTTGGAAAGGAGCCCCATGGAGAAGCGACGTCTCTCGTCTGACCGGCGGACCATGCTGAGGGGACCGCTGGTGCTTTTCTTGTTGGCGCTTGCGGGGTGCGCGACGCTCCGGCCCACAGCTGAGCAGCAGTTAGCCCATGCCGCGTGGGAGAGTTGTCCGAAGGCCGCGAACCTCGCGCTTGCCTCCATCGATCCCAATGGCCTGATTCACTACCGCGCCGTGAGCAGTCAATCCGGCGCGCGAACGTTGGCCGAATGTCTGAGATCGACAGGCGCGAGCGTGTCGGCGGCGCCGGTGGTGGCGTCCTCGCCCTGACCGTAGGATCAGGGTGGGGTCTGCACCGTTTCCAGGAAGGTGAAGATCTGCCACAGCACCTCGTCACTCAAAACGGTCTTCCACACCGGCATTCCCTTGTCGAGCCGGCCGTTGCTCACCACCTCGTAGAAGACTCGAGGCGCCTGCTGTCCGTAGCGCAGGTTCAGTCGGCGCAGATCCCGCGAGCGCTCCCCTTGATAGGCGTTCGTCCCGTGGCAATGCCCGCAGTACTGATTGAACAGGCTTCGGCCCTCGTCGATCACGTCGGCGCGGCCCTGGAATGGGTTCGTGATCGTCGCTGCCGCATGCTGCGCCGGCACCGCTCCGGGCAACAATACACACAGGACGACCACGAGCGCGGCTGTGTGACCAGCCCCGCCGTTCGACTTCACGTCCGGCGCGGTGTCAGTTGGCGAGCTCGAAGACCACGACCAGACCACCTTCGGGGCTCGCGTCGATGACCTTTTGGCCGATCTTTCCGAGGAAGGAGGGCGGACCTTTCACGCGACCCGCGACCACCGCCAGATATTGCTTGCCGTCGATCATATACGTCGTCGGGCTCTGCAGGATGCCTGTCCCGACGTTGAACTTCCAGAGGACCGCGCCGGTCTTCGCATCGAGGGCTTTCAGCTCACCGTGCTGGTTTCCGTAGAAGACGAGGCCGCCCGCCGTCGACATCGCGCCCCCGAGAAACGGCAGGTCCTCCTTGACACCCCACACGGCGGTCTGCTTCACCGGATCCCAGGCTTTGAACTCCGAGAGGAATCCGCCACTGTCCGCTTTGTCGAGGTCGAATTCCGAGGCCAGATAGAACTTGCCGGGATTATAGGCCTCCGTCTTGCCCGCGATGTCCATGCAAAGGTTGAAGGACGGAATGTAGACGAGGCCCGTCTGCTCGCTGTACGACATCGGCTGCCAGTTCTTGCCGCCGAAGAGATTCGGGCAAACGTTCCTGGCCCAGCGATTGAGCTGCGGTCGCTTCTCGGGGTCCTCGACCGGACGCCCGGTCGCCTTGTCGACGGCCTTGGCCCAGTTCAGGTGCACAAACGGCTCGGCGGAGATGAGCTGGCCGTTCTCGCGATTGAGGACGTAGAAGAAGCCGTTACGGTCCGCCTTCAGCAGGGCCGGGATCTTCCGGCCACCGACCGTCAGATCCGTGAGCACCGCTTCGTTGACCGCGTCGTAGTCCCAGACATCAGCCGGCGTCGTCTGATAGGCCCACGCGATCTTCCCGGTATCGGCGTTGAATGCGAGCTGCGACGCGGTGTGGGCGTTCGTGTATTGACCGTACTCGCTCGTGTCCGTACTGCGGGTATGCCCGCCCCAGGGCCCGGCGTTGCTCGTGCCCCAATAGAGGAGGTTGAGCTTGGGATCGTAAGAGCCGACGTACCACGTCGACCCGCCGCCCGTCTTCCACGAGTCGCCCTTCCAGGTGTCGTTTCCCGGTTCCCCCGGTCCCGGGACAGTGTAGGTCTTCCAGACCAGGTCGCCGGTGTTCTGGTTGTACGCCTGCACGGCCCCGCGCACGCCGTACTCGCCCCCGGCGTAGCCCGTCACCACGAGATTCTTGTAGAGCACCGGCGGTGATGTGATTGCGTGACCGACCTTGTAGTCCACAACGGTGACCGTCCACAGCTCCTTCCCGGTATTCGCATCGAGCGCCACCAGCTTGGCGTCCAGCCGAGTGACGAAGACTTTCCCGTTTGCGTACGCGACGCCGCGGCTGTCGAGTCCGCAACACACGGTGGCGAAGGCGTCCTGCGGGATCTCCGGCTCGTATTTCCATTTCACGGTCCCGTCTTTGGCGTTCAACGCAAAGACGTACTTCGGCCCGGTCGAGGTGCTGACGTACATCGTGTCGCCCACGACGATCGGCGTCGCTTCCTGGGACTCGAGCGAGCCCAGCGAACGTATCCATCGCACGCGAAGGCGGCTGACGTTTCCGGTGTTGATCTGATTCAGGGTGCTATAGCGCGTGTTCGCATAATCTCCGCCGTACATCGGCCACTCGCTGCCCGACTGGGCTCGGGCCGATGACGCTGTCACGACGAGCACCGCGCTCAAGACAGTCAGCACCACAAAACGTCTGAGGTCACTCATGTCGCCTCGCCTCCTGGACCGCCGTTGCTGGGAGCCTTCGAGCCGCCTTCCTCTCGTCCGCCGATCCCGATCTCCGGCGCGCGCCCTGATTAGTCCTAAACGGCGGGCCTGTCAAGGGGACGGCCGGTCGTGTCGGGGAAGGCCGTAACTCAGGGAAGGCCGTAACGTTCAGCTCCGCCCAACCACGTTCAATGGGTATAGAGAGCAGCCATGAGAAGGTTGGCACCTGGCCAGCGGCCGCGGCCCGCTGTTGGACGTTGGTCCAATAGGCACGTCACCCTCACCGCGGTAGTTCTGCAGAAGTGCCCCGAGTAGCATCACGGACTGTTCGAAGAGGAAGAGAGGCATCCATGGGGGCAAGACCCGGATCAACCTGGCCAATCTGGAGGAGTTGCTGGAACTTCCAGGGGTTCATCAAGCCCGCTGGAGGTTCTATAGTTCGTCATCGCGGCCAACACGGCCCCATCATGGACGCGATCGAACTGATGCAAGTCCTGGGACCCGAGATCGTCACGCCCGCGTTGCTGGCGTATGTCGATTTCCAGCCCGCGGAAGCGACCGCGGCCGAAGCGCCGGGCGCGTAACCGCGCGACCTGCCGCTCACCCCCCAGCCTGGCCCCAGCCTGGATGCCGTGCACCGAGCCGCCCTTCGAGTCGGCCGACCTTGCGGCACGTCGGCAGCATCCGCCCCGATCAGAACGTAACGCGGAGCCCCGCTGTCGCAGTGGACGGCTAGCGCATACTGGTCTCAAGGACGGCGCGCGGGGCTACCTTGTTCTCGCGTCAGGGTGTTTCGCCAGCGCGGCGTGCCTGGAGGAGACTATGAAGAGACACTGCAGGGACTTCGTTACCGTGCCGGCCGCTGGCGTGGTGCTCGGCGTCTTGCTGAGCGTCGGCCAGGTCGCGGCCGCCGATTTCGCGCCAGGCCCGGAGGCGACGACGGGCGCGTCGACGTCACACCGCGCGAACTACCATGTGGACTATCACGCCGACTACCGCGCCAACGGCACTGAGGACCGTGCCAAGGGCACGGAGGACGACTCCACCCCGCGACGCGACGAGCGGCGCGATTTCCAGCGCGACTGGCGAAACGCGCCCGGCATGGATCGTTACGGGCGGCAGGGGGTAGGCTGGCCGCGCTGATCCCCACGCCGGCCTGCTCAAGCCTCCACCGAGCGGGGTGGGATTTCCACCTCTCGGCGCCTGGCGCGCCGGTGGGTACCGCAAAGCTGTACTGGCGGCAGAGACGCCGCCCGCCGGATCAGCGCGTTAGCAGGGCGTCGCCACGGAGTGGACGCCGTCGGAGACGTTGACGCGCCCGGACCTGGTTCTTTCATGCGAGGACGCGGTGCGACGGCGCACACCGCGCCCCCGTTGCAGACGCCTTACGGCTACTTCACATCCCCCGTCGCGGTAATGGTGTCTCGCTTGATTTCGCAGCCCTGTCCCACGGCGACGAGCTGCTTCTCGTCCTTGGTCTGGTCATACAGGACCAGACAGTTCCCCACACGCCACCACTGAGTCGACGGCTTCGTGGCGCATCCGGCGACCAGGAACGCGATGAGCAATGTGCAGAACAACAGCACTCGGCGAGGCTTCATATGACCTCCAAATCGCAACGCCAGGCCCCTCTTGGCCCAGATCGGGGGTCCGCTTCAGGGCCGGCGCCGTCCCCAAGGTTCCAACGCCGCGAGTGTATGGAATTGAGCAGCCGGTCGATAGCGGGGAAGCACCCCTGGCGAGCTCCAGTCAGCGAGGTGCTCGGCTGGCGATGGCTGCTCGGCGAGGATCGTCTGGTATCGCAGTCCCAGGGCAGCGTCTGCCACGACCACGATTGACAGGTTGGCTTCGATGGTCTTCGACGCGTCGCCTCTTGCCACGGCATAACTTCATGCCACGATCCGGCGCCGGCGAACAATCGGACTTTGGTCTCTCCCACCTTTGTCTGAGTCCGGCGGAGCGTCCGACGGCGAATCAGGTGGCGTGCGGTTTTAGTTGCCGGTTTGGGATACGAGTTGCGGCTTAGAGTCCGATCATCTTAGGA
>QHSB01000708.1 GCA_003220335.1 Candidatus Rokuibacteriota bacterium | reverse complement strand
CCCGCGGGCCGCGCTGGCCGCCGCCCAGCCCACGTCGGTGACGGGTCCGCCGTAGCGACAGCGCGTGCCGCGGCCCGTCGCCGCGACGACGATCGCGTCGCTGGAGGTGCCGGTGGCGGGCCGGTCGTCGTCGCAGCGGACGCCGGCCGCGCGCAGGACATCCGTCTTGACCTCCGTGAGCGTGGCCACGAGATTCACGAGCGCGGAGGGCTCCGGATCGGCGTCCACTACGGCGATCGTGTTGATCGTTGCGGGGAGCCACGCCGCGCGGGCGCTGAGCCCCGCCGCGCTCCGATTCGAGAGTCCGACCGTGGCCACGACGAGGGCGCGCACGTCGTCGGCGGCGGCCGTCGCGATCTCCGCGCGCTCCGTCGGCGCGCCGGTCAGCAGGCCGACCCACGGCGCCGGCACGCCGAGGCGCAGGGCGGCGGCGGCGACCGTGCCCTCCGCGTCGGCGCAGGCGAAGTTCTTCGGCACATGCACGTTCAGCACGGCGCGCGCGCGGGCGAGGCCGCCGCCGACGACGGCCGAACGCCGAGCGCGGGGAAGCCGCGGATCTCCGCGTAATGCTCGTTCAGGAGGTTCTGAACCCGGGCCGTGAGGTCCACGGACTTCACGTGGCCCCAGCGCTCGAGGAGGCGGTACGCCCCGCCGACGTCGACGCGCGTGTGACCGCTGTTGTAGACGGCGCCGAGGGGCTCCCACTGCTCGGTGACGATGTGGACCTCGCTCCAGAGCGACAGCCGCTTCACCGGCTCCCACGCCAGGCGGATGTTCCAGCGGTGGCGCGGCTCGCGCGGCAGCCAGGTGTTGGCCGCGAAGTCGCGTGTCTCCGTGTACGTGTAGTTGACGGCGGCGGCGAGGTTGGCGAGCAGGTCCACCTCGGCGGTGAACTCCAGCCCCTCGCTGCGCGCGCGGTTGATGTTGGCGGTGGCCAGGAAGGGCGACACGCTCAGCGGCACGATCGAGATCAGGTTGGTGAACGAGTTCTTGAAGACCGTCGCGTCGAGGCGGATGCGGTTGCCCCACAGCTTCTGCCCGATGCCCGCGTCCCACGAGAAGCTCTCTTCCGGCTTGAGCCCCGGGTTGGCGAAGCCAGGGAAGAAGAGATCGTTGAAGGTCGGCGTCCGGAAGCCCGAGCCGGCCCCGCCGTGGATCCGCGTGCCGGTCTCCTTGATCAGGAACGACAGCGAGCCGCGCTCCGTGACCGAGCGGCCGAAGACGTCGTTGTCCTCGACGCGCACGCCGGCGGCCATGAACAGCCGGTCGAAGAACCGCAGCTGCTGCTGGAAGAGGCCGGACACCGTCTCCATGGTCGGCCCGAAGGCGTTCGTGCCCTGCACGTCGGCGGTTTCCCGGCGGTACTCGACGCCGAAGGTGCTCGTCGACCATGTCCCGACGTGGAAGTGGTTCAGCCACTCCACCTCGCGCCGCTCGACCTTGAACAGCCCGGGGAAATTACACGGCGGCCCGTGCGGGCACGCGAACGGGTCGGGCGGGTCGATGAAGTTCAACCGGTTCCAGTAGCGACCGACGCGCACCTCGCTCTCCCACCACGTCACGGGACGGGTGTGCGCGCCGAGATTGATGATGACCGTGTCGCTCTCCTGTCGCGCGTTGGGATCGATGGTCGGCACGATCGGCGCCGGGTCGTCGACGAACTTGATGGGCACGCCGATGTCGCTCTGGTTCAGACGCACCGCGAGCGAGAGCGTCGTCTGCCCCGGCAGCGAGAGCCCGAGCCGGGTCGCCAGCGAATCCTGGTTCAGGCCGTCGTTCTTTCCGCGCCCGTTCGACTCGAAGTGGCTCACGCCGAACGAGTAGTCGAAGGCGCCCTTGGAGCCGGAGACTCCGGCCGCCGAGCGCAGGGTGTCCCAGTTGCCCACCTCCTGCGTCGTCCACGCGCTGACCGGCCCTTTGCCCCGGCGCGTGATGATGTTGACGACCCCGCCGATCGCGTCGGCGCCGTACAGCGTCGACTGCGGGCCGCGGATCACCTCGATGCGCTCGATCAGCTCCGGCGACAGGTCGGAGAGATCCACCTGGCCGAGCGTCGGGCTCTTCACGCGCATGCCGTCCACGAGCACCTGCACCTGGTTGGGGTTGGCGCCGCGAATCGAGATCGAGGTCGACTTGCCGAAGCTTCCCGAGCGCCGGATGTCGACGCCCGGCACGCCACGGAGCGCCTCGTCCACCGTCGGGTACCGCCGCGTGTCGATCTCCTCGCCCGTGATCACCGTCACCGAGGCGCCGAGCTGCTCGGCCGGCGTCTCCGTGCGCGTCGCCGTCACCACCACCGGCTCCGCGTGCTTGACCTCCTGCGCGTGCGCCGTGCTCACCATGACTGCCAGCATCACCACCGCGATCCACGACGTCCGAGGCATGCCCGACTCCTTTTTTCGCGAAAGGGTTGAAGGCTTCCGCTCCGGGCAGGTTTCCTGACTCGTGGATCGACGCGGCCGTCCATGCCTTCCCATCGCGCTCTACACAGGCTCGCAATACAGG
>QHSB01000165.1 GCA_003220335.1 Candidatus Rokuibacteriota bacterium | reverse complement strand
GCCCGTCACCTCGCGCAGGGCGGCGCGGACGGCCGCCTCCAGTCGCCCCGTCGCCTTCAGGTGGTGCTCGATCAGGTGGGCGAGCACCTCGGTGTCGGTCTGCGAGCGGAACGTGTGGCCGGCCGCGCGCAGCCGCTCCTTGAGCTCGAGATAGTTCTCGAGGATGCCGTTGTGCACCACGACGAGGCCGCCCTCGCAGTCCGTGTGCGGATGCGCGTTCTCCTCCGACGGACGCCCGTGGGTCGCCCAGCGCGTGTGGCCGATGCCGATGCACCCGGTCACGGGCTTCTCACGCAGCACACTCTCGAGCGCCTTCAGTCGTCCGGGCGCGCGCCGCACCTGCATGCCGTCGGCGTCGAGCACGGCCACCCCCGCCGAGTCGTAGCCGCGGTACTCCAGCCGCCTGAGCCCGTCCACGATGATCCCGACCGCGCTCTTGTCCCCGACGTAGCCGACGATTCCGCACATGCCTAGCTATCCTTCTTTTTCTGCGCCGCCCGCGCGGCACGGCGCCGCGCGGCCCAGCCTTCCTTGACGACCTGCTCAGCGCGCTCGACGACGAGCGCGTCCGCGGGCACGTCCTTGGTGATCACCGAGCCGGCGGCGACGTAGGCGCCCTCGCCGATCGTGACCGGCGCCACAATGCTCGTGTTGCTGCCCACGAACGCCCCGTCACCGACGAGCGTGGTGTGCTTGGCCGCACCGTCGTAGTTGACGAAGATCGTCCCCGCGCCGATGTTGGCGCCCTCGCCGATCACGACGTCGCCGAGGTAACCAACGTGGTGCGCCTTCGTCTTACGTCCGACCTTCGCCTTCTTGAGCTCGATGAAGTTGCCGATCTCGCAGTTCTCGCCCACGTGCGACTTGGGCCGCAGGTGGCAGAACGGGCCCATGACGGCGCCGTTGTCGACGACGGACTCGGTCATCACGCAGTAGGCAAGCAGCCGCACGCGGTCGCCCAGCTTCGTCGCCCGGATCTGGCAGCCGGCGCCGATGACGCAGTCGCTGCCGATCTCGGAGGCCACGTCGACGATCACGTGCGGGTAGATGACCGTGTCGGCGCCGATGGTGACCGTGTCGTCGATGTACGTGGTGGCCGGATCGAGGATCGTGACGCCGGCCAGCATGTGCCGGTCGAGGATCCGTCGACGCTGGATGGCCGCCAGCGCCGCGAGCTGCTTGCGGTCGTTGACGCCGAGCGCCTCCTCGGGGTCGGTCACCGCGATCGCCTCGATGCGGCCGCCGGCCTTGCCGAGCAGGCCGATCACGTCGGTCAGGTAGTACTCGCCCTGGTCGTTCTCGGGCCGCACGCGCTCGAGCACCGACCACAGCCGCCGGCCGTCGAAGCAATAGACGCTCGTGTTGATCTCGCCGACCTTCTTCTCGTCGTCGGTGGCGTCGCGGTCCTCGACGATGCGCTTCACGCGCCCGCCCTGGCGGAGGACGCGGCCGTAGCCGTGCGGGCGGTCGACGATGGCGGTGAGCACCGTGGCCGCCGCGCCGGTCGTCGCGTGATGGCCCACGAGCCGCTCGATCGTCTCGGCGGAGAGCAGCGGCACGTCGCTCGGCAGCACGAGGATCGGCCCGTCGACGCCCTCGCAGTGGCCGCGCGCCTGGAGCACCGCGTGGCCGGTGCCGAGACGCTCGCGCTGCTCCACGATCGCCACGCCGTCGCCCGCCGCCGCACGGACGGCGTCGGCGTCGGGACCCACGACGAGGACGATCCGGTCGCCCACGGTGCGGGCAAGGCGCAGGGAGTACGAGATCAGGGGGCGCCCGCAAAGCTCGTGCAGTACCTTCGGCTGCCGGGAGCGCATGCGCTTCCCCTCGCCGGCGGCCAGGATTATCGTAGTCAGTCCGTGCATGCGACCCCCTTAGTCTAGCAGCAGGCGTGCGAGGCCCATGCCATATCCAGACGCTCGATACGACGGGCAGTTGCGGCCCGCCCTGTGGAGCGTTCACCGCAGCCTGGCCTGGCCTTCGCTACTCAGATGAGAAAGAAGACGCGCCATCCGGGACGGCAGCGCCGAGGCGAATTGCATCCGCCTCTGGGTAACCGGATGCACGAAGGCCAGCTCCGCCGCGTGCAGCGCCAGGCCCTCGAAGGGCACCGGCAGCGCCGTCCGCGCCATCCGGCCGCCGTAGACGTGGTCGCCGGCCACCGGATGGCCGAGCGACGCCATGTGCACCCGGATCTGGTGTGTCCGCCCCGTTTCCAGCCTCACGTCCAGATCGGTGAAATGCGAGAACCGTTCCAGGACCGCGAAGCGCGTCACCGCGCGCTTGCCACGGCCCCGGGCCACCACCGCCATCCGCACGCGGTCACGGGGGTGGCGGCCGATCGGCGCCTCCACCACCCCACTTGGCGCCGTCACGCGCCCGTGGACGATGGCCCGGTAACGACGGGTGACCGTGCGCGCGACGAGCTGCGCCGTGAGCGAATCGTAGGCCGCCGCCGTCTTCGCGATCACGAGCAGTCCCGAGGTCTCCTTGTCGAGCCGGTGGACGACGCCGGGGCGCCGTGGTCCGCCGACACCGGCCGTGGACGGCGCGTGAGCGAGCACCGCCGCCGCCAGCGTCCCCGTCGCGTGGCCCGCGCCCGGATGCACGACCATGCCGACCGGCTTGTCGACCACGAGCACGGCGTCGTCCTCGAAGACGATGGCGAGCGCGATCGGCTCGGGGACGAGGGTCTCGGGCGGCGGCGGCGGGATCTCGACGTCGACCGTCTCGCCGCGCCCCACCCGGTGCGACGCCTTGCGCGCGCGGCCGTCGACGCGCACGTGGCCGTCGTCGATCAGCGCCTGCACGCGCGCGCGCGACAGCGCCGGCACGCGCTCGGCCAGCCAGCGGTCCAGGCGCGCGCCCGCCGCCGCCGCATCGACCGTGAGGCGCTTGAGGTCCACGCCGCCTAGGACTGCACCACCACGCGTGAGGCCACCAGGTGTTTGATCTCCGCCTCGTCGTAGCCCGCCTCGCGCAAGACCTCGACCGAGTGCTCGCCGAGCTCCGGAGGCAGGCGGGGTGGCACCTTGTCGACGCCGTCCAGCCAGAGCGGGCTGGCGACGGTGAGCGGGGCCCCGGCCCGTGGATCGTCGAACGCCACCAGCGCGCCGCTGTCCACCATCTGCCGATCCGTCCGGACGTCGTCGATCGCGGCGACGCCGCCGAAGGTGAGGCCGCCCGCGTTGAGGGTCGCCTGCCACTCGGCCCACGTGCGCGTGGCGAATACCGCATCGAGCACGACAACGAGCGCGCGCGCGTTCGCGCGCCGCGCGGGCGTGGTGGCGAAGCGCCCGTCCGAGGCGAGCTCCGGTCGTTCGATGGCGCGCAGCAACGCGGGCCAGTCCCGATCATCGTTCAGCACGTTCAGCAGAAACCAGCGCCCGTCCTTGCAGCGGTAGAGGTTCGCGAGCGCGGTCGCCGGCTCGTCGCGCGACGGTCGGGGCTCCACGCGCGCCCCCGAGAGCGCCGCCTGGACCTGGATGGCGTTCCACCACAGCCCGTTGGCCATGAGCGACGTCGAGACCATCGTGCCGGTGCCCGTCTTCTCGCGCCGGTAGAGGGCGCTCATGATGGCGGCGAACAGCGAGACCCCCGTGGGATGATCGCCCATCCCCGGCAGCGAGCGCGACGGCGGCGAATCCGGCGAGGGACGCACGAGGTCCATCAATCCCGTCCGCGCCCAGAGCGCCGTCGAATCGAAGCCGCTGCGTGGCGCCTCCTCGCCCCGCTCACCGTACGCGGTGATCGACGCGTAGATCAGCCGCGTGTTCAGGGGAGCGAGATCCTCCCAGCGGATGCCGAGCCGCGCGCGCGAATCGAGCGGCGTGTTGGTGACGAACACGTCGGCGGACCGCACGAGGCGATGCAGGACGGCCCGACCCTCCGCGCGGCGGAGGTCGAGCGCCAGCCCGCGCTTGGTGCGGTTGTCGACGATCCACCGATAGTTGTACGGACTGTCGGGAACGCCGGGTCCGCCCGTGCGATGGCGATAGGGGTCGCCGTCGGGCGGCTCGAGCTTGATGACGTCGGCGCCGAGATCCGCGAGGATGGTCGTGGCGACCGGCCCCGCGATGAAGCTGGCGCTGTCGATGACACGGAGACCGTCGAGCAAGAGCATCGCCGAGGCTCGATCAGCTCGCGCCGTGCCCGGGCATCGGCGCGCGCTCGCGCAGCAGCCGCAGGGCCAGCAGGGCCACGCCGACGCTGATCGCGGAGTCCGCCACGTTGAACGCCGGCCAGTGCCAGGTGCGCCAGTGCACGTCCACGAAGTCGACCACCGCGCCGAAGCGGGCGCGGTCGATCAGGTTGCCGACGGCCCCGCCGAAGATCAGGCCGACGGCGATCACGCCGGTGATGCCGCCGGTGGGCAGCACGCGCAGCGCCACGCGTGCCAGGACGAGCAGCGCGACGATCGAGAGCGCGGCCACGACCCAGCGCCAGGCCGGCGGGATGGTGCCCAGGAGCCCGAAGGCCAGCCCGGGGTTCATGACGAGCGTGAGCGACAGCCAGCGGTCGGCCAGCACGAGGGGATGGCCGGGGATCAGGTGGGCGAGGGCCACGGCCTTGGTGACCTGGTCCAGCACGACGACGACGGCCGCGAGGACCAGGACGAGCGTCATCGCGCGCGGGTCACGACCCGCACGCAACGCGCGCACAGCGTGGGATGGGCCGGATCGCGCCCGACCTCCTCGCTGCGCGTCCAGCACCGCTCGCACTTCTCCCCCGGCGCGCGGTCGACGCCGATGACGAGCCCGGGGATGTCCTGGCTCTCGTAGCGCACGCGCTCACCGCCGCCGCCCTCGAGGTCGACGCGCGAGACGATGAACAGCGTCGGCAGCAGCGCGCGCTTGGCGCCGAGCAGCCCCGGCACATCCTCGGGCGCCGACTCGATCCGCACGCGCGCCTCCAGCCCGCTGCCGATCAGCTTCTGCGCGCGGGCGGTCTCCAGCGCCTTGGCCACCTCGCGGCGTACCTCGAGCAGGCGGTCCCACTCCGCCTTGAGCGTGTCGTCGAGCCACTCCAGCGGCACCTCGGGAAAGCGCTCGAGGTGCACCGACTCCGAGCGCGGGCCGGGGCCGTAGCGCCACGCCTCCTCGGCGGTGAAGGTCAGGATCGGCGCCATCAGCCGCGCGAGCGCCTGGAAGATGTCGTAGCACGCCGTCTGGGCGGCGCGGCGCCGCGGGTCGTCGGGCGCCGACGTGTACAGCCGGTCCTTGATCACGTCGAGGTAGAGGGCCGAGAGGTCCACGGCGCAGAAGTTGTGCACCGAGTGAAAGACGATGTGGAACTGATATTCCTCGTAGGCCCGCCGCACACGGTCGACGAGGCGCGCGAGCCGATCGAGGATCCACCGGTCGACCTCGTCGAGCTGCGCGTACGCCTGGCGGTCGCGCGCCGGGTCGAAGTCGCCGAGGTTGCCGAGCAGGAAGCGGAAGGTGTTGCGCATGCGCCGGTAGGCGTCGGCGAGACGATCCATGATCTGGTTCGAGAGCCGGATGTCCTCGGTGTAGTCCTCCGCGGCCACCCAGAGGCGCAGCACCTCGGCCCCGTGCTTGGGCAGCAAATCGGCGGGCGCAACGACGTTGCCCACGGACTTCGACATCTTGCGGCCCTCGCCGTCCACGACGAAGCCGCACGTGAGCACCGCCTGGTAGGGCGGCGCGTTCCGGGTGCCCATGGCCTCCAGCAGCGAGGAGTGGAACCAGCCGCGGTGCTGGTCGCTGCCCTCGAGATAGAGCTCGGCGGGCCAGCGCAGCTCCGGCCGTGTCTCGAGCACGGCGGCGTGGCTGCAGCCGGAGTCGAACCAGACGTCGAGGATGTCAGTCTCCTTGCGGAACTCCGTGCCGCCGCACTTCGCGCAGCGCGTGCCGGCCGGCAGGAGGTCGCGCGCCGCGCGCGCGTACCACTCGTCGGCGCCGCCGCCCTCCCGGAAGATCCGCGCCACGTGCTCGACGATGCGCTCCTCGAGCAGCACCGTGTCGCAGCGCTCGCAGTAGAAGGCCACGATCGGCACACCCCACACGCGCTGGCGGGAGATCGTCCAGTCGGGGCGGTGCGCGACCATGTTGAAGATGCGCTCCTCGCCCCAGGCGGGAATCCAGCGCACGTCGTTGCGGATGGCGCGCAGCGCCCGCTCGCGCAGCCCGTCCTTGTCGAGCGCGATGAACCACTGCTCCGTCGCCCGGAACAGCGTCGGGTTCTTGCAGCGCCAGCAGTGCGGGTACGTGTGGGTCACCGTCTGCTCCGCGACCAGCGCCCCGACGTGCTTCAGGTGTGCGATGATCCGCGGATTCGCCTCCCACACCGTGAGGCCGCCGAAGTGCGCGACCTCGGCCACGAACCGGCCATCGTCGTCCACCGGGTTGTAGATCCTGAGGCCGAGCGCCCTGCCCAGCTCGTAGTCGTCCTCGCCGTGGCCGGGGGCGATGTGCACGAGCCCGGTGCCCGTGTCCATGTCGACGAACGACGCCGTCGCCACCTTCCCGGTGCGATCGATCCACGCGTGGCGGTACTCGAGGCCCTCGAGTCGACGGCCGGGGATCGTGGCCAGGCGGCGCGGCGAGACCAGGCGCGCGACCTGCGCGAACGCGTCGGCGAGCTTGGCGGCGACGATCAGGCTCTCGCCGCCCGCCTCGAGGACGACGTAGTCCTCCTCGGGATGCACCGCGATGGCCAGGTTGGCGGGCAGCGTCCACGGCGTCGTCGTCCAGATCACGAGGCTGGGCTTGGGCGCCGACGGCGCGTCGGGCAGCGACGTGACGAGCGGGAACTTCACGTACACCGATGGCGTGCGCTGCTCCTCGTACTCGACCTCGGCCTGCGCGAGGGCGGTCTTGTCGTACATGCACCAGTGCACGGGCTTGAGCCCCTTGTACACGAGGCCCTTGCCGACGAAGCGGCCGAACTCGCGGGCGATGACGGCCTGGTAGGCCGGCGCCATCGTGATGTACGGGTTGTCCCAGTCGCCGAAGACACCGAGGCGCTTGAACTCCTCGCGCTGGATCTGCACGTACTTCGTCGCGTACGCGCGGCACTTGCCGATCTTCTCGAGCGGATCCATCGCGCGCCGCACGTCGATCGACGCGGTGTCGAGGCCGAGCTCCTTGTCAACCTGGTGCTCGATGGGCAGGCCGTGGCAGTCCCAGCCCGGCACGAACACGGCGTTGAAGCCGAGCATCCCGCGCGACTTCACCACGAGGTCCTTCATCACCTTGTTGAGCACGTGGCCCATGTGGATGTTGCCGTTCGCATAGGGCGGTCCGTCGTGCAGGATCCAGAGGGGACGGTCCGCGGCGGCCTCGCGCAGGCGCTTGTAGATGCCGATCTCGTCCCACCAGGCGAGCATCCGCGGCTCCGCCTGGGCGAGGTTCGCCTTCATCGGGAAGTCGGTTTTCGGCAGATTCAGCGTGGCTTTGTAGTCCATGGCCCAGGGAAGTTATCGTAGCACGCGTGAAGTCGGGCGGCGGAGCCGCGCGCTTCTAGAGCAGGCCACCCACGGCCCGAGGCGGGCTCGCGCTCCGTTTACTTCGGCGAGAGCGTGACGACGCCGGCCGCGGAGTCGATGTTGACCGAGAAGCGGTCGAGGAAGTCGCGCCCGAGGAGGCCGTCGCCGGCGCCCGCGACGTCGTAGGACGCCACCTGCATGCGGCCCACGCGCGCCTCGCCGACCTCCAGCGACTCGATGACGACGAACGCGACGTCGTCGCTGCCCGCGACGCCGGTCACGCGCGTGGTGCCGACCGGGCGCGAGATCGACGCGCCGGCGGACACCAGCACGCGCGGGTTGATCATCGTCCGGTCAGCGCCGGTGTCGAGCAGGAGGTTCGCGTTCGCATTGCCGTTGATCTTCACGTCCACCATGATCCGCTCGCCGGGCGTGTACTTGATCGTGGTGGCCCCCGCCTTCGGCGCGCCGGCGGCGCTGCCCGGCCCGCCGGGCACGGTCCCGGGACGACCGACCGCTGCGCCGGTACCGGCCGGCGCCGGCGCGTCGGTGTAGCGGTAGATCTCGGCGGCGGCGGGCACCGGTCCCAGCAACACGAGGCCGGCAAGCACGAGAATCAGACGTGTCACCCGAGGATCATACCGCACAGCGCGCGAGGCGGTACACGACCATTTCCGGTCCACCGGACACCTCGTTGCGCTCGAGCCGCACCCGGTAGATGGGCGTCAGGAGCTCGCGCCGCGCGGTCAACTCCGGAAACCACGTCGGAAACACGATGACGAAGTCCGGGCAGCGCTCCGCGACGAAGCGGAGCACGCCCGCCTCGCCCGCTCGGCGATACGGCCGGATCTCCGGCGTCACGAGGCCCATGAGGTCGATGACCGGACGCCGCGAAAAGTACGCGATGGCGCCGATGTCGTTGACGGCCAGCGTGGCCGAGCGCGGCAGGTGCGCGTCCACCCAGCGGCCGAGGTGCACCTGCATGGCGTTGATGTTCTGCACGCCCCACGCGTACCGATCGGCCGCCGGCGCCAGCGTCACGAGCGCCACCGCGAGATACACGACCCGCACGAGCGACGCCGCGCGCGCGCCGCCGTAAGCCGGCGCGATATCGCTCCACGCGCTCGCCAGCAGGAGCAGGCCCACCGGCAGCAGGTGGATCGAATACCGCCCCTCCTGGAACCCGGGCCCGCGATACGGCGCGAGCACCGCCATGGCCAGCGGGTGCGCGAGCAGCACGAGGCCGACCATGCCGAGCGCACGGCCGCGCCGATGCCACGCGAGGACGATCGCGGCAGGCGCGAGGGGCAGCAGCGGGTGCGTGCGCGTGAGCCACGTGAGCCAGTCGAGCCCGAACGCCAGCGGGCGCTCGAGCCACGTCACCCGCGCGGGCTCGCGCAGGCCGATGAGCCGGCCGAGCAGCCCGCCCTCGACCTTGGCGGCCGCCGTGGAGGGAAAGGGCGTGCCCG
>QHSB01000164.1 GCA_003220335.1 Candidatus Rokuibacteriota bacterium | reverse complement strand
GGATGCTGTGGACGCGGCCCGGCCTCGACCTCAAGACGCGCACCCTCGTCTGCGTGATCTCCGACGCGGCGACGGGCCGCGAGCCGGAGCTGGCCATCCATCTGCGCATGGCGCTGCGGCAGGGCTGGACGGAAGAGGAATTGACGGAGGCCCTGATCCAGCTCGTCGGCTACGTCGGCGCCCCGTTCGCGCGCGACGCCCTTCTGGTGGCTTCCCGCGTCTTCGGCGAGATGCGCGCGGAGCCGGCGAAGGGCTGAGCCTCAGCGCGACGCCAGCCGCGCCACGACCTCCACGAGCGCCGCCGGCTCCACCGGCTTGGGCACGTGCACCGCGAAGCCGACCGCCAGCGCGCGGGCGCGGTCCTCGGCGCGCGCGAACGCCGTGAGGGCGATGGCCGGCACGCGCCCGTCGCGGTCCAGGCCCAGGGCGCGCACGCGCTCCAACAGCGCGTAGCCGTCGTCGCCCGGCATCGAGAGGTCGCTCACGAGGACATCGGGGCGCGCGCGCGCCAGCGTATCGAGGGCCTCCTCCGCCGAAGCCGCCGTCAGCACCTCGGCGCCCGACTGGCCCAGCACGGCCGTGACCAGGTCACGCGTGTCGGCGTCGTCGTCGACGACGAGGACGCGGATGCCGGCCAGCGGCGGCGGCCGGTCGACGCCGGTGGCGGCGTCGGTGCCCGCGGGCGCTGTCGGGCGGAGGGGCGCCAGCGGGACGCGCACCGTGAAGGTCGCGCCACGGTCCGGGCCGTCGCTCTCCGCGGTCACCGTGCCGCGATGGA
Source organism: Candidatus Rokuibacteriota bacterium (assembly GCA_003220335.1). Classification (GTDB taxonomy): domain Bacteria; phylum Methylomirabilota; class Methylomirabilia; order Rokubacteriales; family CSP1-6; genus AR12. Next base: position 6,833 of record QHSB01000164.1, on the reverse strand, counting down.
GCGTGACCAGGTAGTGGACGATGGCGAGGCCGAGCCCGAGTCCGCCGTGCGCGCGGGTCGTCGTGGAGTCCGCCTGGCGGAAGCGGTCGAAGATGAACGGCAGGAACTCCGGGGCGATGCCCTGGCCCGTGTCGGCGACGCGCACGACCACGTGCGGGTCTTCGCGGTCGACGGTGACGCCGACGCGGCCGCCCGAGCCGGTGAACTTGATCGCGTTGGAGAGCAGGTTCCAGACCACCTGCTGCAGCCGGTGCGAGTCGCCCCACACCGGGCCGGCCGCGGCGTCGATCCGGCGCTCGAGCGTCACCGACTTCGCGAGCGCGCCGGGCGTGACGGCGTCGATGGCGGCCTCCACGACGGCGCCGACGTCGACGGCCCTGAGCTCGAGGCTCAGCTTGCCGGTGACGATGCGCGAGACGTCCAGCAGGTCGTCGATGAGCTGGGCCTGCAGCTTCGTGTTGCGGTCGATCACCTGCAGCGCGCGCTCGGCGGTGGCGGCGTCGAGCGTCCCGCTCTGCAGCATGCGCACCCAGCCGAGCATCGCCGTGAGCGGTGTGCGGAGCTCGTGCGAGAGCGTGGCGAGGAACTCGTCCTTGGCGCGGTTGGCGTCGCGCGTCTCGGCGTAGAGCCGCGCGTTCTCGAGGGCGAGGGCGGCCTGCTCGGCGAAACCCTGCGCGAGCAGCACCTCCTCCTGCCGGAACAGCCGGCCCCGGCGATCGCCGAGCGCCAGCACGCCGATCACGCGCTCGTGCGACAGCAGGGGGACGGCGAGCACGGACCGGTACGGCAGGCCCTCGAGCAGGGTGCGCTGCTCACGCGTCAGCGTGATGCGCGGGTCGCTCAAGAGATCCGGCGTCGTGACCGGCCGCCGCTCGCGCACGGCGAGCCCGACGGTGGCCGAGCCCGCCGGCAGCCGCGTGCCGGGCTCGAACCCGGGAATCGGCGCGCCGGCGCCCGCGACGATCGTCATCTCCAGCGTATATGGATCGACGCGACAGAAGAGCGAGGTGCCGAGGCCGAGCAGCCCACGCACCGACTCCGCGATCCGCCGCCCCACCACCTCCGGGTCGAGGGCCTGGTTCAGGAACCCGCCGATCTCCGCCACCGCCTCCGCGGCGCGCAGCCGCGCCTCGCTCTGGCGATAGAGCCGCGCGTTGTCGATGGCGACGGCGGCGCGCCGGGCGATGTCCTCGGCCAGCGGCACGTCCACCGCCGTGTAGCGGCGGCCCGAGCCGGCGGACACGAGGGAGAGCGCGCCGAGCGTGCGCTCGCGCGCGATGAGCGGTACCACGAGGTACGACGCGTAGGCCATCGCCTGCGCCAGCTCGCGATGCGCCGGATCGGGCGCGATGGTCTCCAGGGTCTCGGCAGAGATCTCGCCGGTCAGCTCCGGGCGGCCGCTGCGCAGCGCGCGCGCGACCGGATGGTTGCCGCGGCGGTCGGGCGGGAAGCGCCGCGCCAGCTCGCGTGCCGCCTCGTCCTTGGCGGGATCGGCGTGCACGGCGGCGACGCGGCGGATTTCGCCGTCGTCCCCCACGACGTCCACCACGCTGAGGTCCGCGAGGGCCGGGACGAGCAGCCGCGCGAGGCGCTCGAGCGTGGCCTCGTAGTCCAGCGACGACGCGAGCAGCCGGCTGGCCTCGGCGAGCAGCGCCGCCCGCTCGCGCGACGCCTCGGCGCGCGCGAGGAGCTCTTCGCGTTCGCCCTCGATCTCACGCCGGCGGCGCGCGGCGTCCGTGAGCGCGCCGCCGAGGGCGGCGACCTCCGCGACCCGACTGCCCGGCGGCGTGTCCGGCAGCTGGCCGGCTCCGAGCCGCACCGCCGCCGTCGAGAGTGCGACGATCGGCGCCGTCAGGCGACGGCCGACGACGACCGCCAGCGCGATACCCGCCGCCAGGAACACGAGACCGCCGCCGATCAATGTCACCAGCGAGCGCCTGAACCCGGCGTCCATCGTCACCGTGGGGATCGCGAGATACACCGTCCAGCCCGCGTTCTCGAGCCGATTGAACACGGTGTGACGCCTCACGCCGTCGAGGCCCGGCATGCGTGCGGCGCCCGAGTCGCCGCGCGCGGTCAGCGCCACGTAGGCGGCCGTCGCCGGCTGGCCGACGAAGCGCTGCGGCTCGGGCACGCGCGCCACGACCACGCCGTGGCCGTCCACGATCGCGGCGGCCCACTGGTGCGGCAGCTGCTGCGCCTCGAGCACGCGCGCGAGATCGTGCGCGTCCAGCGCGGTGAGCAGCGCCCCGCGCAGCGCGCGGCCGCGGAGCACGGGCACGGCCACCACGACGTGGGCGCGCTCCGGCAGGTCGCTGGCGATCAGATCCGAGACGATGGGCAGGCGGCGCGCGAGGACCGCGGCCACGGTGCGCGCGTCGGCCGGGGGCGGAAGCTCCGCGCCCGTCGGCCGCAGCGTGTTGAGCACCTGTCGGCCGGCCCGGTCCACGACGGCCACGCTGAGCCAGCCACGCTGCCCCTCGAGCGCGCGCGCGGCCACCTTGTGAAACCCCGGGAGGTCGCCGCCGTCGAGCAGCTCGGACGTCGCCAGGACTTCGAGCGCGCCGATCGCGTTGTCGAGGGTGTGGTCGACGGCGCTGCTTACCGCACGGCCGGTGGCCCGCAGACCGCGCTCGGTGGCGTCGCGCTCGCTGTCGGCAGCCAGGCCGACGACGATGGCCGAGAACAGAAGGAGCGGCAGGACGGCGACCAGGACCAGTGTGATCAGGTGCGAGCGGAGGGTCATGCTCATTCCACGACGGCGATCCGCACGCGGAAGACGCCGGCGCCCACCCCGCCCAGCGCGCGCGCAGCGGCAAACGAGAGATCGATGATGCGGTCGGGGATCACGGGGCCGCGGTCGTTGATCCGCACCTCGATCGAGCGCCCGTTGGCGAGATTCGTGACCAGCACGCGCGTGCCAAGCGGCAGCGTGCGGTGCGCCGCGGTGAGCGCGTTCATGTCGAAGGTCTCGCCGCCGGCCGTCTTCCGGCCGTGGTGGGCGTCGCCATACCAGGAGGCCTTGCCGGTCTGGAGAACGCGCGGCGTCGGCGGCAGCGCGCGCGCCACCGGCGGGCTCACCGTCGGCGCCGGCGCGGCCGTCGGCGGCGCCTTGTGCGTCCGCGCGCATCCCGCCGCGAGCGCGACGAGGATCAGCGCCGCAGCCAGCCGCGGAATCGGTTCCACCACTCCCCCATGCGGTCGCCGAGGCCGCCGTGCTCGCGGCACGGCTCCGGCTCGGTGCCGTTGAGGAAAATTTCCTTGCCCGTGCGCGGGCAGAAGCGGTTCGCCAGCTTGCCGTTGGTGAGATCGATCTCGGCGAACGTCACCCCCGAAGGTACGGTGAAGTCGCGCGGCGCCACACTCTCGAGCGCCGGCCGCATGAACTCGGCCCAGATCGGCAGGGCACCCTCGGCGCCGCTGAGGCCGTGCGGCTCGCCGTTGTCATAGCCGACCCACACCGCGGCCAGCAGCCCGGGCGAGTAGCCGACGAACCACGCGTCGCGGCCGTCGTTGGTGGTGCCCGTCTTGCCCGCGACGGCGCCGGTCACGCCAAGTGTGCGCGCGGAGGCGCCGGTGCCCGCCTTGATGACGCCCTCGAGCAGCGACGTCATGAGGTACGCTTCCGCCGGCGAGATCACCGGCTTGCCCTCGGCCTCGTCGTCGCCGGTGTCGATGGCGCCGCCGCGCTCCTGCACGGCCCGCACGGCGTGGGCGGGCGGCGTGCGGCGGCCGCCGTTGACGAACGGCAGGTAGGCGCGCGCGAGCTCGAGCGGCGTCACCTCGAACGAGCCCAGCACCATCGCGGGCACCGGGTCCAGGCGGCTCTCGATGCCGAATGCGCGCGCGCGCTCGACGACGGTCGGCAGCCCCACGTCCTGCGCGAGTCGCACGGTGGCGGCGTTGAGCGATTGCGCAAGCGCCTCGCGCACGGTCACGCGGCCCTGGTAGCGGTCCTCGTAATTGCGCGGCGACCACGGCGCGCCGTTGACAGTCAGCGTCAGCGGTGAATCGTCGACGAACGTGGCCGCCGTGAAGCCGCGCCCGCCGCCCGGCGGCGCGGTCAGCGCCGCCGCGTAGACGAACGGCTTGAAGGCGGAGCCGGGCTGGCGGCGCGCCTGGGTGGCCCGATCGAATTGGCTCGCCTGATAATTGCGGCCCCCCACGAGCGCGCGGATCTGGCCGGTGGTGGGATCGAGCGCCACCAGCACCGCCTGCAGGCGATGGCCATCGTCGGCGCCCCGCAGCTGCGGGCGCCGCGCCTCCAGCCGTACCAGCCCGCGCTCCACGGCGTTCTCGGCCAGGCGCTGGAGCGTGAGGTCGAGGGTGGTGAACACGCGGACGTGGCGCGCGTCGAGCGCCCCGTTGCCGAAGCGCGCCTCCAGCTCCTGGCGCACGCGATCCGCGAAGTAGGGCGCCGTCTGGCTGGCCGCCACGACGATGCGGGCCCGCACCGGCTCGCGGCGCGCGGCCTCGTAGTCGGCGTCGGAGAGGCGGCCCAGCTCACGCATGCGCGCGAGCACGACGTCGCGCCGCTCGCGGGCGCGCGCGGGATTGGCGGTGGGCGAGTACGTGTTTGGAGCGCGGATCATGCCGGCCAGGAGCGCGGCTTCCGCCACCGTCAGCTGGTGCACCTCCTTGCGAAAGTACGCGCGGCTGGCGGAGGCCACGCCACGGATGGCCATGGGCCCGCGCTGCCCGAGGTAAATCTCGTTGAGGTAGGCCTCGAGGATCCGCTCCTTGCTGTACCGCCACTCGACGAGCGTGGCCAGCCATGCCTCGTCCAGCTTGCGCATGAACGTGCGCTTGGGATCGAGCAGGCGGTTCTTCACGAGCTGCTGGGTGATGGTGCTGCCGCCCTGGGTCACGCGGCCGGCGCGGAAGTTCACCCACGCCGCGCGCACCAGTCCCCGCAGATCGACGCCGGGGTGGTCGAAGAAGCGATGATCCTCGGCGGCCAGGACCGCCTGCAGCAGGCTGAAGGGGACGTCGCGCAGCCGCACCGGGCGGTGGTCCTCACCCGGCCGATCGCCGGCGCTCGCCAGCACCTCGGGCTCGAGGGCGGCGGCCCCGATGTCGCGCTCGTCGCGCGTGACGCGGACGATGCGGTCGTCGCGCACCTCGACGCGCACGCGCTGGGCGCGGCTCAGCCCCGGCAGTCCGCGCAGGTGGATCTCCCAGTCGCCCTCGGCGCGGTGGAACTGGCCGGGTGCGTCGGGCGCGCCCGGCGTCTCGGTATACGACAGGCGGGTCAGCGTGCCCGCGAGGTCGGCGATCTTCAGCTGGACGCCGGCGACGAGGGGCTGCGGCGCGGCGTAGACGAGCGCGGCGCGGCGCGTCTCGACGCGGTCGAAGCGCGCGAGCTCGACGGCCGAGTACACGACGAGGGCAAGCAGGGCAACGCCGCCGACGGCGGCGACCCCGAGCGCGACGAGCGTGCGCGGCCGCCGCGTCCGCGCCCACGCCACGAGCCGCGCCTCCCGCGCCTCGCGGAGCCGGGCGGACCACCGGGACCACGTCGTCCGGAAGGTCACGTTCGATTATGCCCGCACCGAGGGGCCGGGCCGCGGGAAGGTTTTTGCCGGGGAGACAGGGGACAGATTTTCCGTTTCGGCGGCGCGAATGCTCGGCAAGTGACCAGGATTCCGCGGCAAACGGGGCCGGGCACAGCCGTTGCAGCCGTTACGCGCGCAATGCAAGTCGAGAGGATCGCATGCTCCTGAGCCGTTGCGCCTGGCATCCGCGGTACCACGGCTACCCGCTCGTGGAGGGCGTCGTGTCCTGGGCGGGCTGGGGCCTGAAGTTCACCGACGGCATCTGCCCCGCCTGCGTGATACGGTTTCGCACCGAGTATCGCGACTTCATCGAGCGTCGCCAGCCCGCGCGCGAGACCCCGCGCCGGGTCGCCTGACCCGGCCTCCTCAGCACCGATCCCAGCGCTCTCCTCTAGCACCTCGCTGAAGAAGGCTTCAAGGCGGGTGCCACTGTGACCAGAACCCTCGGGTCGTTCCTACAAAACACCGCGATCCTTGCGACCCCGCCCCGCGCTGGGTATGCTCTGGGCGCGCGAACTCGCGCTATCTCGCGAGAGTGGCGAAACTGGCAGACGCTCCGGACTTAGGATCCGGTGGGTGTAAAAGCCCTTGGGGGTTCGACTCCCCCCTCTCGCACCAAATCGGAGCACGAATGACGCTGGTCTGCGTGGTGCGTTCATGAAGGTGGCGGTCGAGGAGCTCGAGGCCTGCAAGCGCCGCCTGGCCGTCGAGGCACCCGCCGACGTCGTCCAGAAGGAATGGGAGCGCGCGTACGGCCGCGTCCAGAAGCAAGCGCGCCTGCCCGGCTTCCGCAAGGGACACGTGCCGCGCTCGCTCGTGAAGCTGCACTTCGCCGACGACGTGCGGCGTGAGGTCGCCGAGCACCTCATCCCCGACGTCTACAGGCAGGCGCTCACCGAGGCGCGCCTCGATCCTGTCAACGAGCCCGATCTCCAGGAGGTCAAGCTCGAGGAGAACGCGCCCCTCTCGTTCGTGGCCGTGGTGGAGGTGAAGCCCGCGATCGCGCTCACGGACTACAAGGGCGTCGAGGTGCAGCACGCGCCGAGCGCCGTCGGCGACGACGAGGTGGCCGCCACCCTCGAGCAGATGCGCGAGCAGCAGGCGGAGTTCCGCGCGGTGGATCGCCCGGCCGCGGTCGGGGACCTCGCGGTGGTGGACTACACGCTGCGCCCCGAGGCGCACGAGGCGACGACCGCCAACGGCTATCACTTCGTGATCGGCAGCGGCGCGGTGATGCCGGAGATCGACGGTGCCGCCGTGGGCATGAAGGCCGGCGAG
>QHSB01000163.1 GCA_003220335.1 Candidatus Rokuibacteriota bacterium | reverse complement strand
CTGCTGCGGCTCCAATCCCGAGCACATCCGCCTGATTTCAGAGGTCGTGCGACGCCGCAAGAAGTAGCGCTGCCGTTCGGCGCCCAGGTCTTCGCCGACCTGCCGCTCGCCATCGATCCCGACGAGGTCCTCCGCTTCCAGGGTTACAAGAAGGGCGTCGATCTGCCGACGCCGGACGTGCGCGCGCTCTTCGACGAGGCGCTCGCGGAGGGCACGCGGCTCATGGTCCCGCGCGCCGTCGTTCGCTGGCTTCCGGTGGACGCGCGCGGCCCCGACAGCCTCGAGGCCGGCGGCGAGGTGCTGACGATTCCGGCGACGGGCGAGCGCTGGGGCGAGGTCGAGCACGTGGCGGCGGCCGTGGTCACGATCGGCGAGGCGCTCGAGCGGCGCGTGGCCGCGCTCTGGGAGTCGCGCGAGCTGCCGCTCGCCTCGATGCTCGACAGCGTCGGCTCGGGCGCGGTCGAGAGCCTGGCCGAGTACCTGAACGACGTCCTCTGCCAGCAGGGCCTGGCGGCGGGACTCCGCGTGACCAACCGCATCAGTCCGGGCTACGCCGCCTGGGACGTCGCCGAGCAGCACGCGCTGTTCCGGCTCTGTCCCGGCGCGCCGGTGGGCGTGACGCTGAACGCGGCGTGCTTCATGACGCCCGGCAAGTCGATCTCGCTGCTCGTCGGCGCCGGCGTGCGCGCGCGCGTGGACCACTATTTCAGCCAGTGCGCGCGCTGCTGGATGCGCGACTGCGCGTATCGCCGCATGCCCGCCCGCCGCACCGTCCACCGCTGAGCCGCCCCGCATCGCGCGGCCACGTATGATGGAGCCGTGACGAGCCTGCCGTCCCGGCTGCCGTGGCCGATGATCTTCCAGGTGCTCGGCGTCGCGGTCGCCGTCTGGCTCTTCCTCGCGACCTGGCAGGTCTGGGTGCTCGCCTTCGTCGCGCTGATCATCGCGGCCGCCATCCTGCCCGCCGCGCGTGTTGGTGAGCGCTGGCGCGTGCCGCGCGGCCTCGTCGTGCTCGCGGTCTACGTGGTCGCCGTCGGCGTGTTCACGCTGATGGGGCGCCTGCTGTGGCCGGCGCTCAGCGAGCAGTGGACGCAGTTCATGGATCAGCTGCCCAAGCTCGTCGAGAACGTTCGCGGCTGGCTCGGCAACGTCGACTACTGGCTCGGGCAGTGGGGCGCGTCGCTGCCGTCGCCCAAGGCCGACAAGGTGGAGGGCATTGCGGGGATTCTGCTCGGCAACGCCGTGCGCCTCACCACCGGGGTCGTCGGCGCCGTCTTCGAGGCGCTGGCCGTGCTCGTCATCGCCGCGTACCTCGTGATCGACTCGCGGGAGATCGGCCACACGCTGCTGACGCTCCTGCCCCGCCAGCACCGTCCGACGGCCACGCGCCTGGCGCCGGCCGTGCTCGAGCGCATCGGCGGTTACGTGCGCGGTCAGATCGTGTCGAGCTTCTTCGTCGGTGTGCTCATCGCGATCACGCTGTCCATCATCGGCGTCAAATACGCGCTGCTCATCGGCGCGCTGGCCGCCGTCCTCAACGTCGTCCCCTTCGTCGGCGCCACCGTGGCCGCCGTGCTCGCGACGCTGTCGGCGCTGAACGACGGCGTCGTCCTGGCCGCGATCGCGCTGCCCGTGATGGTGGTGTGCCAGACCGTTGAGGGCAAGCTGCTCGCGCCATACTTCGTGGGCCGCGCCACCGGCCTGCACGCGCTGGCCGTGCTCGTCGCGCTGCTCGCCGGGTTCCACCTCGGCGGACTTGTCGGAGGCCTCGTCGCGGTGCCGTTCCTGGCCGGAGCCTGGGAGATCGTGCGCACGCTCTGGGTCGAGCCGCGCCGCGGCGCGTGACGCCGGCGGCGGCGATTTCGTGCTAGGCTCCCGCCACCAAATCGTTGGCTTTCCTCCCAACGCGCAGGAGGCGTCATGGCGACACTGTTGATCAACGGGAAGTCTCAGACGGTTGACGTCGATCCGGGCACGCCGCTTTTGTGGGTGATCCGCGAGCGGCTCCAGCTGACCGGCACGAAGTTTGGCTGCGGCGTCGCGCAGTGCGGCGCGTGCACGGTACACCTCGACGGTCAGGCCGTGCGCTCGTGCCAGACGACGGTAGCCCAGGCCGCCGGCAAGAAGATCACGACCATCGAGGGCCTGGATCCGGCCGGCCGCCATCCGCTGCAAGTCGCCTGGATCGCCGAGCAGGTGCCCCAGTGCGGCTACTGCCAGTCCGGCCAGCTCATGTCCGCGGCGGCGCTGCTGGCCCGCAATCCGAACCCGAGTGATCAGGAGATCGTGACGGCGATGTCGGGCAACATCTGCCGATGCGCGACCTACCTGAGAATCAAGCGTGCGATCAAGCGCGCCGCGCAGGGGGTGCGGTCGTGAGCCGCCGGGTGACGCGCCGAGCGTTCCTCGCGTCGGCCGCCGCCGCCGGCGCCGCGCTCACGATCCGCTTTCCGCTCGTCGGTCCCGGCGAGGCCGCCGGCGCCGCCGCCTACGACCCGAACGCCACGCTGACCATCACGCCCGACGGCCTCGTCACCGTGCACATCACGAAGGCCGAGATGGGGCAGGGTGTCGGCACCGCGCTGGCGCAAATCGTGGCCGAGGAGCTCGAGGCGGACTGGAAGGACGTTCGCGTCGATTACCCCATCAACGATCCCAAGTACGGGCTCATGCTCACCGGCGGGAGCTGGTCGGTGAACTGGACGTTCGACGCGCTGTCGCGCGCCGGCGCCGCCGCGCGCCTGGCGCTGATCGACGCAGCCGCGAAATCGTGGGACGTGAGCCCGGCCGACTGCGTCGCCGAGCGGGGCATGATCCGGCACATGCCGACCGGCCGCTCGCTGCGATACGGTGAGATCGTCGCCAAGGTTCCGATCACGAAGACGTTCACCGAGGACGAGCTGAAGCAGATCACGCTCAAGAAGCCCGCCGACTATCGCGTCGTGGGCCAGTGGATCCCCCGGCTCGACATCCCCGACAAGGTCACCGGCAAGGCGAAATTCGGCATGGACACGTTCCTGCCGAACATGGTCTACGCCAAGGTGGCCTATCCGCCCGTGCGAGAGGGCGCCACGCGCACCGCCGTGGACGACAGCGGGGCGAAGCGGGTGAAGGGCTACGTCGCGACGGTCACGCTCCCGCAGCTGGTGGCGGTGGTGGCCACGTCCTACGAGGCCGCGGTGAAGGCACGCGATGCCCTCAAGGTCACCTGGGACGCGGGACCGAACGCCAACGTGAGCACCGACTCGATCTTCGCCAAGTTCACGCAGGCCAAGGACGACCCCAACGCGGCCGCGTGGCACGAGCAGGGTGACGTCAAGGCAGCGATGAGCGGCGCGGCGCGGCGCCACGAGGCGACCTACACCACCGACTACGTGGCCCACATGCAGATGGAGCCGATGAACTGCGTCGTCCGGTTTGCCGACGGCGTCTACGATGTCTATACGGGCAGCCAGTTCCAGACGTTCGCGGTCGGCACGCTGGCCGCCACGCTCGGCGTCGACGCGTCCAAGATCCGCATCCACCAGCAGTATCTCGGCGGCGGCTTCGGCCGCCGGCTCGAGCCCGACATCATGGTGGAGACCGCCCTCATCGCGCGCGAGGTGAAACGCCCGGTGAAGCTGATCCGTTCGCGCGAAGAAGACCTGCGACGCGATTTCTATCGCTCGGCCACGCTGCAGGTCGTGAAGGCCGCGCTCGCGAGCGACGGCAAGATCGTCGCCTGGGAGAACACGCTCGTCGCCTCGCATCCCGGCAAGCGCTGGGGCCCGGACTTCGTCGACAAGAAGGGCCTCGACCAGTTCGCGCTCAACGGCGCGGACCACGTCTACGACATCCCCAACCAGCTCGTGCGCGCCGTCCCCGTGGAGACGGGCATCCCGGTCGGCTACGTGCGGGCGGTGGCGCCGAACTACACGTTCTTCGCCGTCGAGACGTTCATGGACGAGCTGGCGAAGCTGGCCGGCGTCGACCCGCTGCAGTATCGGCTCTCGATGCTCGGCAGCGCGCCGCGGCTCGCCCGCGTGCTCCGGCTCGCGGCCGACAAGGCCGGCTGGGGCACGTCGCTGCCCGCGAACACCGGCCGGGGCATCGCCTGCGTCAGCGCCCAGGAGAAGAAGACGCCGACGTGGACCGCCTCGGTGGTTCAGGCGCGCGTGGATCCCGCCAGCGGCAAGGTCAGGGTGGAGAAGATCGTCTGCGCGGTGGACTGCGGCATCGTCGTCAACCCCGACGGCGCCCGCTCCCAGATCGAGGGGTCCATCCTCTTCGGCGTCAGCAACGCCCTCAAGGAGCGGGGGACGGTGGCGAATGGCGCGCTCGTCCAGTCCAACTTCCATGACTACCAGGTGCTCAGGATGGACGAGGTGCCGGACGTCGAGGTGCACATCGTGGCCTCGACGGAGTACCCGACGGGCCTGGGCGAGCCCGGCACCACGACGGTGGCGCCCGCGCTGAGCAACGCGATCTTCGCCGCCACCGGAGCCCGCGTGCGGCAGGTGCCGTTGCTCCCCGACCGCGTGCTCGCGGCCCTGCGCGCCCGGGCCTGAGCGCGCTGCCGCCCGGTCGCGCGCGGCCCGCCGCGCGCGGCCGGGTGGGCCAGGAGTCGCGCATGTAGATGATAGGATTGGCGTGACATGGCGGGCGATAACGTCGTCATCGTGGGGTTCATGGGCGCGGGAAAGTCGGTCTGCGGGCGGCTGCTCGCGCGCCGCCTCGGCCGCTGCTTCGTCGAGACCGACGACATGATCGTCTCGCGCGACGGCCGCGCGATCCCCGACATCTTCCGCGCCGACGGCGAGGAGGCGTTCCGCCGTCTCGAGGGCGAGGTGCTCGGGGCCCTCGCCCTCAAGTCCGGCGACGTCATCGCCACCGGCGGCGGGCTGCCGTGCCGCGACGACCGTATCGAGGCGCTGCGCGCGCTCGGGACCGTCGTGTGGCTGCGCGGTCACCTGCCGGAGCTGCTCGCGCGCGCCGCGCGCATCGGAGGCCGCCCGATGCTCGAGCGCCCCCCGGCCGAGATCGAGGCGCTCTACCGCGCGCGCGAGCCCTACTATGCACGCGCCCACATCACGGTGGACACGGCGGGGCTCGGCATCGACCAGGTGGTCGCGCGCGTGCTGGCGGCGCTGAGGCAGACGGATGCCGCACGCGTTTAGCGAGCGCCTCGCCGAGGGGCCGCTGCTCTGCGACGGCGCGATGGGCACCGTGCTCTATGCGCGCGGCGTGCCGCTGGACGCCTGCTTCGACGTCCTCAACCTCAACAACCCCCGCGTCGTGCAGGCGGTGCACGCCGACTACGTCGCCGCGGGGGCCGACGCCATCGAGACCAACACCTTCGGCGCCAACCGCTTCAAGCTCGGCGTGCACGGCGTCGAGGCGCAGCTGCGCGAGATCAACCGCCGCGGCGTGCGCCTGGCGCGCGACGTGCGCGAGTCGGCCGGGCGGGACGTCTGGGTGCTGGGCTCGATCGGCCCGCTCGGCAAGTACCTGGAGCCGCTCGGCACGGTCACGGCCGCCGAGGGGCGCGAGGCGTTCGGCGAGCAGGCCGAGGCGCTGCTCGAGGGCGGCGTGGACGCGTTCGTCGTCGAGACCTTCTCGGACCTCGCCGAGATCGCGCTCGCCGTCGAGGCGATCCGCGCCATCACCGACCTGCCGGTGGTCGCCCAGATGGCATTCACCGACGAGGGCGTGACGTTCATGGGGCGCTCGCCCGCCGACGTCGCGCGCACGCTCCGCGCGCTCGGCGTGCAGGCGCTCGGCGCGAACTGCTCGATCGGCTCGTCCACCCTCTACGACGTGCTCGAGCGGATGGTGGCGGAGGCGAGCGGGCTGCCGCTGGCGATCCAGCCCAACGCCGGCCTGCCGAGCCGGATCGGAGAGCGCCTCATCTATCTGTCGTCGCCCGGCTACATGGCCGACTATGCCGGCCGCATGGTGGAGGCGGGCGCGCGGCTCGTCGGCGGCTGCTGCGGCACCACGCCGCAGCACACGGCGGCCATGCGCGAGACGCTGGACCGGCTGCTGCCCGGCCCGCGCCGGGTGGTGGCACGAGCCCCGGTGACGGCGCGCCCGGCCGCCGTCGAGACGCCGGGGCTCGCGCGCACGCTGCCGCCGACGCCACTGGCGCGCAAGCTGCGGGCGCGCGAGTTCGTCGTGACGGTGGAGCTCGACCCGCCGCGCGGCCACACCGTCGACAAGCTCGTGCAGGGTGCCAAGCTCCTCAAGGAGAAGGGCGTCGAGATCGTGGACATCAACGACGGCTCGCTCGGCCGCGTGCGCATGTCGGTGCTGGCGACGGCGCTGTTGATCCGCGACCACACCGGACTCGACGTCAACATGCACTTCACCTGTCGCGACCGGAACCTCATGGGGATCCAGGCGGACCTGCTCGGCGCGCACGCGCTGGACATCCGCAACATCCTCGCCATGACCGGCGACCCGCCGCGCACGGGCGACTACGCGAACGCCACCGCCGTCTTCGACGTGGACGGCGTCGGCCTCATCGGGATCCTGCGCCGGATGAACGAGGGGCTCGACGCGACCGGCAGCTCGATCGGCGATCCCACCGGGTTCTGCATCGGCGCCGCTCTCAATCCCGCCGCCGAGGATCCCGATCACGAGATCGAGCGGATGCACCGCAAGATCGAGGCGGGCGCCTCGTGGCTCCAGACGCAGCCGGTCTACGACCTCGAGGCGCTCGAGCGGTTCCTCGCGCGCGCGGGACGCATCCCGGTGCCGGTGCTCGTCGGCATCCTGCCGCTGCACTCGTTCCGCCACGCCGAGTTCCTGCACAACGAGGTGCCGGGCATCACGGTGCCCGACGTCGCGCGCGCGCGGCTGCGCGACGCCGGTGAGTCCGCCCTGCGCGCCGGTATCGAGATGGCCCAGGCGCTGGTGGCCGAGGTTCGGCGCCGCCATGCCGGCGCCTACCTCATGCCGTCGTTCGGCCGGTTCGAGGTGGTCGCGGAGGTGCTCGATGCGCTTCACTGAGCTCGGCGTGCGGGCGGCCGCCACGGCCCTCCGCGCAGGGGAGGTGACCGCGGCCGCCCTGGTGGACGCCTGCCTCGACCGCATCCGCGGCGTCGATCCCACCGTGAAGGCGTGGATCCACGTCGACGACACGGGCGCGCGCGCCGCGGCGCGCGCCGCCGATGCCGCCGTGCGCCCCGGCGCCACGCTCGGCCCGCTGCACGGGGTGCCGATCGGCGTGAAGGACATCATCGACGTCGCCGGCATGCCGACGACGGCGGGCGCGCGCGCGTTTGCGCACACGCGGCCCACGCGCGACGCGACGTGCGTGGCGCGGCTGCGCGCGGCCGGCGCCATCGTGCTCGGCAAGACGCACACGACACAGTTCGCCTACCGCGATCCGGCCCCGACGACGAATCCGTGGAACGCCGCCCACACGCCCGGCGGGTCGTCGTCCGGCTCCGCGGCAGCGGTGGCGGCGCGCACGGTGCCGGTGGCGCTCGGCTCGCAGACCGTCGGCTCCATCCTGAGACCCGCGGCCTACAACGGCATCGTCGGTCTCAAGGGCACCAACGGCCTCGTCCCGCTCGACGGCGTCGTGCCCCTGGGATACTCGCTGGACCACGTCGGCCCCCTTACGCGCTCGGTGGAGGACGCCGCGCTGGTGCTCGGGATCATGGCCGGCCGCGCGCTGGTCCCCGAGGCGATGGAGACGCCTCGGCTGGCCGTCGCGCGTGAGCTCTTCGAGCGCGCCGAGCCCGAATTGCGCAGACACCTCGACGGCGTCGTCGATCGCCTGGTCAAGGCGGGAGCGCGCATCGAGGAGGTACGGCTGCCGCCGTCGTTCGCGGGCCTGGCGGACGCGGCCCTGGTGCTCCTCGAGGTCGAGGCGGCGACCTATCACGCGCCCGCGTTCGCGAAGTACGCGAGCGACTACGGCCCCGGCATGGCCGAGATGCTCGCGCGCGGCCTGCAGCGCCCGGGGATCGAGTACGTCGCGGCCCATCGGGCGCGCGTCCGCTTCCGGGACGACGTCACGCCGCTCCTCGCGCAGCACGACGCGCTCCTGTCGCCGACGGCGCCGGCGCCCGCGCCGGCGGGCCTGGCCTGGACGGGCGACGCCTCGCTCTGCCAGCCATGGTCGACGATCGGCGCGCCGTCGATCTCGCTGCCCTCCGGCGTGTCGAGCACCGGCCTGCCCTTTGCGCTGCAGCTGGCGCAGGCGCCGGGAGGCGACACGCGGCTCCTCGGCGCCGCCCTGTGGTGTGAGCGCATCCTCGGTCCGGCGCAGGCCCCGCCCGTAGCCCGATGATC
>QHSB01000162.1 GCA_003220335.1 Candidatus Rokuibacteriota bacterium | reverse complement strand
TGCGCTTGACCACGCGCGACGCGCCGATTAAGCTGCCGAATCCACTGGAGGTCAGCGCATGGCCGGCTACCTGATCACGAACGCGAGGATCCTGGATGGCAGCGGCAAGGCGCCGTTCGCCGGCGCCGTGCGCGTCGAAGCCAATCGCATCACCGAGGTCACGCCGGGAGCCGCGCCGCCGCCCGCGCGCGGCGCCATCGTGATCGACGCCGGCGGGGCCACCCTGATGCCCGGCCTCGTCGAATCCCACGCGCACCTCGGCTTCGCGGACATGACTTCCCAGGAGCTGACGCGCCTGCCGCCCGAGGAGCACATGCTCGTCACGGTGCGCAACGCGAAGCTGATGCTCGACTGCGGCTACACGAGCGCGTTCTCGGCGGCGTCGCCGAAGGCGCGGCTCGATGTGGTGCTCAAGCGCGAGATCGAGGCCGGCCGCGTGCCCGGGCCGCGGCTGCTCGCCAACGGTCCGGAGATCACCGTCACCGGCGGTCTCGGCGACACGAACATGCTGCACCTGCCGCACCACGAGACGCCGACGTTCTGCTGGGTCGCCGACGGCGCCGAGCAGATCCGCCGCGTGTGCCGGCTGCTCGCGCGCGAAGGCGTCGACCTGCTGAAGCTCAATCTCTCCGGCGACGCCGGCACCTCGAGCTATCCCTCCGACCAGACGCCGATGAGCGAGGCCGAGGTGGCCGCCGCCATGGAGGTCGCGCGCGCGGCGCAGCTGCGCGTGGCCGCGCATTGCCGCAGCGCCGAGTCCGTGATGGTGGCCCTGCGTCACGGTATCGAGGTCATCTATCACGCGAACTGGGCGGACGAGCGCGCGCTCGACGCGCTCGAGGCGGCGCGCGATCGCATCTTCGTCGGACCCGCGCTCGGCATCACGTACAGCCTGAGCCAGGCGGCTGGCCAGTGGGGCGTCACCGCCGAGGGCTCGGCGGGGTTCGAGCGCGAGCTCGCGGTCAGCGTCGAGGTGCTCGGCAAGATGCGCAAGCGCGGTATCCGCGTGCTGCCGGGCGGCGACTACGGCTTCCCCTTCACGCCGCACGGCACCTACGCGCGCGATCTCTGGATCTTCGTCAAGATCCTCGGCTTCTCGGCCATGGACACGCTGGTCGCCGCCACGCGGCTGGGCGGCGAGCTCATGGGCATGCCGGGCGAGCTCGGCGTGATCAAGCCCGGCGCGCTGGCCGATCTGCTGCTGGTGGACGGAGACCCGCTCGCCGATATCACGATCCTGCAAGATCGCCACGCGCTGCGCGTGATCATGAAGGACGGCGCGCTGCACAAGGCGCCCGAGAAAGGAAGACCATGATGCGCATCTATTCGAAGTCCCCCGCCGGCGCCGCGCAGGCGCCCGGCATCGTCGTGATCATGCACGGCCCCGGCCTGGACAAGTTCATCGAGGACCGGGTGGATGACCTCGCGCACCACGGCTACGCGGCGGCGGCGCCCGACCTCTATCACCGCCAGCCCGAGGACGGCGCGGACATGATGGCGCGCATCGGCCGGCTGCGGGACAAGGAGATCATCGCCGACGCCGACGCCACCATCGCGCATCTGCGGGCGCTGAAAGACGTGCGCGTCACCGACCTCGCCGTGCTCGGCTTCTGCATGGGCGGGCGCATCAGCTATCTGCTCGCGGGCGCGCGACCGGCGGCGTGGCGCGCGGCCGGCGTCTTCTACGGCGGCAACATCATGAAGCCGTGGGGCGAGGGGCCCGCCCCCTTCGATCTCACCGGGGACATCACCGCGCCCATGATCGGCTTCTTCGGGCTCGACGATACCAATCCCTCGCCCGCCGATGTCGACAAGATCGACGCCGAGCTCTCGCGCCACGGCAAGACGCACGAGTTCCATCGCTACGAGGGCGCCGGCCACGCGTTCCTGAACTTCACGAACGCCGACCGCTACCGTCCCTCGCAGGCCAAGGACGCGTGGGAAAAGATGCTCGCGTTCCTCGGGCGCCATCTGAAGAAGTGACGCGCGCGTCGTCGGAATAACAACGCCGGGCCGGGCGTCTGACGAGATGGGAGGAAACGAACATGCCCCTCGTCAAGCTCGCCGGCCCGGCCCTGCTGCTCGGCGTCGCCGCCCTCGCTGCGGGCTGCGTCGCCGTCCCCGTCCCCGTCGGCCCGCCCGTCACGGTGGCCCCGCCACCCGACGTCGTTGCCCCAGCCCCCGTGGTCGTCGCACCCCGGCCTTACGTCGTGGCGCCCGGTTACTACCGCCCCTACGGCTACTGGCGGCGCTGATCGATGAGGGCACGCATCGCCATCGCCGGAACGATGCTGGTACTCGCCGGCACCGCAGTGGCGGCGCCGGCGGTGGCCCAGCGTGTCCGCGCACCCAGGCCGTCCGGCCGCGGCAGTGGCGGTCGTGAGACGAATCCGGCTGACGCGCGGACGCTGGTGAGGGCCCGGGTGACCGCGGTGGATGTCGCGACGGGGCGGATCGAGATGGCCGCCGAGGGCGTGACGCTGGGGGCGAGCTTCCCGCCCGCCGTCGTCGCCGAGGTCAAGCCCGGGGACGTCGTCTTCGTCACCGTCAGCGTCATCGACACGCGCGTCGCCACCGTAACCGGCTCGATCGCGGCCGTCGATCAGGCGAAGGGCACGGCCACCGTGACCACGCCCGGCGGCCCGCTCACCCTCACCCCATCGGGCACCGCGCTCGGCGCCATGAAGCCCGGCGACGAGGTGCTCCTCAAGCTCGGACTCGTCGACGTCGGTCCGCCCGCTTGACGACGTGATCCGCTACGCGCGCGCGGCGGCCGTCGGCGCTCGCGCCAGGACGCTCTTACCCACCGGCGTGTCCTCGAGATGGAAGAACGCCAGCAGGTTGGCGGCCGCCATCTTGAACGCCTCGTCGGTCGGGACGCCGGCGAAGAGGCGCTCGGCGAAGGGGCGCGTGTTGGGCCAGTCGCACTCGATGTGCGGGAAGTCGGTCGCGAACATGATGCGGTCGACGCCCATGTGATGTCGCAGCTCGACGGCCACGCGCTCGACGTGCTGCAGGCTGAACGAGACGTGCCGGCGCACGTAATCGCTGGGCCGCTGCTTGAGCGGCTTGACGTGCAGCAGGCGCTCGGCCCAGTGGCGGTGGCGCTCGTACCAGTAGTCGGCCTCTTCCATCCAGAACGGCACCCAGCCGAGCCGCGACTCGGCGAAAAAGATGTGCAGCGCCGGCAGCCGGTCGAACACCCCGGACATGACGAGCTGGGCGAGGCTGATGGCGGGCGGGATGCTCAAAAACGGCAGCGCGATCCACTCTACGATCTTGCGCGGCCCCAGCTTCTTGAGGACCTCGGGGTCGGCGCCCGGATACTCGAAGGTCGGCTGCGCGGCGCGCGGGCCGAGCCGATCGAAGGCCACGTGCACGGTCAGCGGCATCTTCATGTCGATGGCCGCCGCCCAGAACCGGTCGTCCTCGGGCAACGGATACGCCTTGCCGTTGGGAAACACGCCGAGGTTGACGCCCTTGAGCCCCAGTCGCGCGCAGTGCTCGAGCTCGGCCACGGCGTCGTCGAGATTGGTCCACGGGATGACGCCCATCCCGATGAGACGGTCCCGCGAGACCGCGCAGTACTCCTCGGCCAGCCAGTCGTTGTACGCGCGCACGCTCGCGCGGTAGACGTCGTCGTCGCTCAGCGCGCGCCAGAGTCGTGGCCCCACCTGCATGTTGGGAAAGATCACCTCGGCGAGCAGACCGTCCATCTCCTGCTCGCGCAGGCGCTGCTCCGGCGGCCCCACGCCGGCCGTGCCCTCCACCGTGGTGCCGAACGGCTGCCACGTCTCGTTCGTCCGCCCCGCCCTGAGGTCGAGGAAGGGCGCGGGATAGGGCGCCTGCCCCTCGACGAGGATCGCGTCGCCGCCGTCGGGCAGCTTGATCGTCCGCGGCGCGCGCTCGCGATATTTCGCGGGCATGCGCGACGTCCAGCGCTCGGGCAGGACCTCCAGATGACCGTCGCTCGACAGCAGAGGCGGCAGCGAGGGGAAAGTCATGGCAGCGCTCGCCATGCGAGCGCGGTCCCCCATCTGATCAATTCGCCGCGTACGGCGACGACGCCGGCAGCGGGAGCACCGGCTCACGGTGCTGCAGGCTCCTGGGCCACACCACGTACGCCTTGTCGTCGATGTACTGCGAGATGACGGGGAAGGCGCGGTCGTTCTGACCGGCCATGGCGCCGTCGCCGAGGAAGTGCACGCCGAAGCCGAGCATGGTGCCGCCCTCGGGAAGGTCCACCTCGAGTGCCGCCTTCCGCAGCGCGTCGGCGTCGATGCCGCCATACTTCTTGATCGCGCGCGGCAGGACCTCCGTCATGAACACGAAGGTGTTGCTGGCGGCCATGCCGACGTGGGCCGAGCGGACCTGCGTGCCCGGCCGCGCCCTGTCGTACTCCTCGCCCACCATCCGGATCAGCGGCGCCAGCTCGGGCTTGAGCGCCTTGTCGTTGGCGAGCCAGATGGAGATCGGGTCCACGTTGAAGACGTGGTTGACGTCCTTGCCGACGGCCTCCTTGAGCTTGTCGTACACGCCGTAGCCGGCCCCGTGGCCGACGAGCGCGCTGAATTTCAGGCCCTGCTCGCGCGCCTGGCGCAGGAACAGCGCGATGTCGGGGTTGTAGCCGGTGTGGAACACGACGTCGGGCCGCGCGCGCTTGAGCTTGATCACCAGCGACGAGAGGTCCGGCGTGGTGGCCGCGTAGCCTTCCTTCAGCACGACGTTGAAGCCGGCCTTCTTCGCGCCCTCCTCGTTGCCCTTCGAGACGTCGATGCCGTACGCGCCGTCCTCGTGGATGATGGCGATCTTGAGGTCCTTGGGCTCCTTGCCGAGCTTCGCCTTGGCGTTCCTGGCGATGAAGTCGGTGGACATCAGGCCGAACTGACGGCCGCTCGGCTGCACCCGGAACACGTATTTCAGATTGCGGTTCTCCAGCACGGCCGAGGAGATGCACGTGGTGATCCACATGAACTTCCGGAGCTGCTCGACGCGGGCCGCCACCGGCACGCACTGGGCCGAGGAGTAGAAGCCCAGCAGCATGTCGACCTTCTCCTGCTCGACCAGCCGCACCGCCTCGTTGATGGCGACGTCGGGCTTGCTCTGGGCGTCCGCGTAGATGGCCTCGATCTGGTAGCCCTCGACGCCGCCTCGCTTCGCGAAGTAGTCGATCATGATCTTCGCGCCGAGCGCGTGCAGGTCTGACCCACCGCCCGCCAGAGGCCCCGAGTAATCGAAGACGACGCCGATCTTGAGCTTCTTGCCCTGGGCGAGCGCCGGGGAGACGAGCGACGCGCCGGCCAGCAGCACCGCCGTGAACAGCACGCACGCGAGCGTCAGTGGCTTCTTGAGCATGGCATCTCCTTTTTCGGCGCGGGCCATTATGTGATACTTGCCGCCCAACGTCCACGCAAGAGGGAGGCGGCCATGGGTGACACGACGCGCCGCGAGTTCCTTCTCTCGTCAGCCGTGGCCGGCGCCGCGGTCGTGCTGGACCGCGCGCCTGCCTATGCTCAGAAGCGCGAGCTCACTCTCCTCAGCACCAACCACTTCGTGCCGGCCTCGGACGAGGAGCTGCGCCGGCAGGCCGAGGCGTTCGGCAAGCAGGCGGGGCTCACGGTGAAAGTCGACACCATCCACGGATTGCAGCTGCCGGCCAAGCGCGCCGCCGAGGCCCAGAGCCAGGCCGGCCATGACATGCTCCTGCTGAGCCATGCCGATCCGTTCCTCTTCGAGAACCTGCTCGTCGACCTGGGGCCGCTCGTCGATACGCTCGGCAAGCAGTACGGCGGCTGGTACCCCTTCGCGGCGGAGTCGTGCCTGACGGGCTCGGGCTGGCGCGCGGTGCCGTGGTTCTGGGTCGCGTTTCCCGCGACGTACAACATGGCGCACTTCGCGAAAGCCGGGCTCGAGTATCCGAAGACGTGGGACGAGCTGCTGCGACAGGGCAAGACCCTCAAGCGGCAGGGCAATCCCGTCGGCATCGCCATCAGCCACTGCGGCGACTCCAATACCACCTTCTGGTCCGTGTTCTGGTGCTACGGCGGCAAGGTCCTCGAGGCCGACGGCAAGACGCCGGCGATCGTGTCCGACCGGACCGCCCAGGTGATCGATTGGTACAAGGAGCTGTACAGCAGCGCCATGGAGCCCGAGGTGCTCTCGTGGGACGACGCCTCCAACAATCGCTTCATCCTCTCCGGCAAGGGCTCCTGGATCCACAACCCGATCAGCGCGTACAACACGGCGCTCGCCAACAAGATGCCGATCGCCGACGAGATGAACCATCATCCGAGCCCGGCGGGGCCGGCCGGCACGCACGGCGCCCCCGGCATCAACGCGCTCGGCGTCTGGAAGTTCTCCCGCAACCTGGAGCCGGCGAAGGAGTTCATCCAGTTCCTGTTCCGCAAGGAGAACTTCGACGCCTGGATCGTCGCGTCCAACGCCTTCAACCAGCCGCCGCTTCGCGACCTCGCCGATCACCCGATCTGGGTACGAAATCCGAAATTCGCGATGCTCCCGAAAGAGGCGGAGTACGCGCATGCGCGCGGCTGGCCTGCGAAGCCCAACGATGCCGTGCGCCGGGTCGAGAACAACTACGTGCTGCCCGATATGGTCGCCAAGGCGATTCACGGCATGCCGACCCGGCGGGCCATGGAATGGGCCCAGGACCAGGTCGTCCAGGCGACGCGCGGCCAGCTCAAGCCCGCCGGCTAGATCCGTTGGGCCGGCGGACTTGCGCCGCCGGCCCCTCCCGCGATAGGGTCAGGGCCTCCCGGAGGACCAATCCATGAAATCGACGACCCGGATCATAATGATGTCGCTGCTCGCGCTCGCCGCCGTGGCCGGCCCGGCGTGGGCGCAGGCGAAGTCCGAGCTGACGATCGCGCTGTCGAGCTTCTCGGCGGAGACGGTGGATCCCGCGCTCCAGGGCCACAACGTGAAGTACTACCTGTCGCTCATCTTCGACTACCTCGTCGGCACCACGCCCGATGGCCAGCCGTCGCAGGCCGGCGGCCTCGCCAGCAAGTGGGAGAACTCCGCCGACCACAAGCGCTGGACGTTCCATCTCCGCAAGGGCGTGAAGTTCCACGACGGCACCGAGATGACGTCGGACGACGTGAAGTTCAGCCTGCAGCGCGCGATGAGCAAGCGCTCGACCACGGGCTACGCGGGCCCGCTCCGCACGCTGATCGCCGACATCGAGACGCCGGCGCCGGACCGGGTGGTGATCGTCACCAGGGAGCCGACGCTCATCATCCCGACCTATCTGTCGCGATCGCTTTCCACCGAGGGCATCGTGCTTCCGAAGAAATATATCGAGGCCAACGGCGATGATGTC